>CAZHSJ010000186.1:0-5313 GCA_964535225.1 Uncultured Candidatus Berkiella sp.
GTACAAAGCAAATGTCCCAGTTGTTATTCACTAAAGCTATGCTTAATGCACTTTGATTTTGCTCATCAAACGCGTTAATATCTGCGCCTAAACTAATAATGGTTTGGCAGGTTTTTAAGTCTCCTTCTTTTGCAGCTGTAAATAAGGCTTTGTTTAAATTACCACCAATCTTGGCAAAAGCAAGACAATTTTCAGTGTCTCCATTTTTAGCGAACTCATATAGCAGCGAGTCAATATTTAAACCTGAGGCTATAAATACGTCGCAAATCTCTTTTTGATTTGCTTGGGCTGCTTTTAGAAATAATTTACCTTGATTAGTTAGATTCAAAAATTTGATATCAGCATTATTTTTGATAAATTCGAAGCATGTTTCATAGTGATTATTTTTAAAAGCATTATTTAAAGCGTCAAGATTTACAAAATCACCTTGGGCATTAACCTTAGCGCCATTTTGAATAAGAAAAACACAAGTTTCTGTTTTTCCAGCTTCTGCTGCATACATCAGAGGAGTTGCCTCTATGCCATTTAATGTATCAACGTTGGCGCCTGCATCAATAAGTGCTTTACAGGTAGGAATATCGCCCGCTGCTGCTGCTTCAAATAAGGTTGTCATACTGCCTTCTCTATTAGCCGTTAATTTCATTTAATACACTACAAACAGGTGTAGCTAAACGATAATGTGCCGCTTATAGTCCTTGATTTTACTTTACTTTGCTATTTGGAGAATACTTATAGGTAAATAGTTCCCTTATATTTACATTAACCTTAGTAATTATAAGCAGTATTAGGAATAACATTAAAACTATTAGCCTCAAAGGCTATGTCAGTTTTTTTCAGCTTTCTATGTGCCATAAACATTCACTTAACAAGAAATTCGCATATAATTATTTTTTGCAGTTGTACTTATTCATTAATTATATAATCATTTTAAATGAGGTTTTCTTTGGTGGATGTTAGTAATTTAAATATACCCTGATTTAGGCCTGGTTTTATCGTGCACTTCTTTTTTGTCAGAGGTGGGACCAGTTTGAGGATTTCTCTTTGATTTTGCATAAGAAGTTGTAATAGGTGGAACTTTCTGTTTAATATCTGACATTTTCCTGCTAATTTGATACGCTTTTTTAATGGCAGCAACAAAGTTCTTAAAAACACCTAGCATCGTTATTTTTCCAAGCTTCGATGGGCTTAACTTATTTAAACCTGCTACTTTTTGTACAGTTTTAATGGGATCAAATTTATCTAAATTAATCCCGTAATCATGGGCACATTCTTTAATTCTTTCGCAAATTCTTGTACCGAATACATCTTGTACATTTTTTAATCCATCACAGCCTTTGGCATTTTCCCCAGCTAGCTTTTGACCATGGTTATTTAAATACAACTTGGCGACCATATCTTCAAATTCAATGCGCTTTAAATTTTCTGGATCTTTAGGATTAAAGGGCGGTGGCATAGTACCATATTTGCTATAAAATTGAAGTTGCGCCAAAGCAAGTTCAGTGATCATTTCTTCTCTGTCTTTACCGCTGACACAACTGCCAATTCGCACTCCACCCATTTTATCCATCACGATTTGTTCAAGAGCGGCTCTTTCCGCCACTGGATTATAGGGTGGGTTTTTGAAGAGCATTTTAAGCGCATTTAAAGCGCCAATTTCGTGATTCATTTCTTTATATCGAACATGTGCAGCAAAGGCGAGATCTAAATCTTTAGACATTTCCTTGTTTGCATATTGCTTTAATTCAAGATTTATGTGCTTGCTAATTGCATTATCTGTGTTTCTGTTTTCATTCCCAAGAGAAGTTGAGGAAAACTTCGTATATTGTTCTGTAAGGCCACGCCCTTTATTGACGGGACGGTTAGCGTATAGCAATTGAATATCTAAAGTATACCCTTTAGTATCAATATTATTTCTACGAATAAAGCTTTTTAATTTGTCTGGATCTTGCAAAATGGATCTCAGCTGCTCAACAGCTTTTTGCATACCTTCATTTGTATATCCTCCCGGAGGTTGAAATGGGGGGGAGAAGAGGGTTTGTAGTAATATCGGAAGGCTTAAAGGCTTGCCTTGTCCATTGGGGAGACTCTTTAATTTATTATTGATGGCCTCAACGACAAGTTGTTCTAAATTTTGCTTTGTTATCTCAACAAATTGTTCTTTTTGGGATTTTGATTTAGCTTTCATTTTGAATGGCGCAAGTACGCCTGAGCGAATTTTGGTAAAGGTGAATTCACCTTTCTCTCCATTTACTGTAGCTTCTGTTCTATACACATTTGGGGCACCAGGATAACGCCTTATGGTTGAGGGTACTGTTCCTAAAAACTCACCTAAATTTACGCTTTTATCATTTTTATTTTTCCATTCATTTACTTTTTTTTGTAAAAGCTTTTGTTCCCATTTGGGAAGAGCTATAAACCATTTTGGTTGCTCATTCGGTGGTCTTGTAATTTTCAACCATTCTACAGTTTGAGTTGTTGTGAATTTAGAGAGCGGTGTTTCCGTGCGCTTGACAGTTTCATTGTCACTTGCAGCAGTAGAGGAAACTGGATCTCTTTTTTTCCAATTGACGTGGTTTTCAGCATTTTCTAATTCTTCATTAACTTTTTTCCAATCTTTTTTGTCGTGGTAAACATTGCGATTAACGAAATCAATTAAGACCCGCACAAGCGCAGCTAAATTATCTTGGTTAAAAGAGGGCTTTTCTTTTTCTTTTCTCCAAGCATCTTCTAATGCCACAAAATAATCAGGTTTGCTGATGTTAGCGTTATCGCATATAATTTTCGCAGCCTCGATAAAGGAGGTGCCTCGGTTGTAAACAGCTGTTTTGTAATCGGTAAATTTTATATTCTGCGTTGCTGTTTTATCTTGTGATCCAAGATAGCCTTCCGCTGATTTTGCTTTCTCTATTGCTTTGTTGTTTATTTTTAGAAAATCCTTGTAATTGTTAACTAGTTTGTCTAATTCAGCAATGGTTAATTGGTGCTTAGATTTAAATGCATCTATTTGTTTTTTATAGTTTTCTTGTTCAGTATATATTCCGCTGATTTGTGAAAGCTTAGGTTTTGAGCTCTCAAATTGGTTAAAATAGGTTTGGCATTTTATGTATTCTTGTGTAACCACAATATCTAAATTGTTTTCATCTAGCTGTTCATTTAAGTATTTTAAAGCGCTTGCGGGATCAAAGTTTGGTTCAATAGTTGTTTTGTCAATCGGCTTTTTAGGCTCAGTTGTAGCAGCTGAAGCACTCAACCCACGTCTAGCATTTTCTTGCTTTTGCCAAGCGTGTTGATAAGCAACACTATTTTCAAAGACCATCTGAGGGGTTCCTATAAATCCCAAAACCTCTCTATCAAAAATAGGAGCTAAACTTTCTGTGGCGCCTGCTTTAAGAATGCCGCCTACTGTTTTTGAACAGTTTTTAGAAACAATATTGAATTCTCTTTTATCCTCAATAAATTTTCGCATTTGTTTTAACATCCGTTCAGGATCTAAACCGTTTGGTGATGTTGCTGAACGCATTGTAAGATCAACAACATTATCTGGTGGGTCGCCCTTTGTATAATATTCTTCGATGGATGTGTAGTGTTCAATTTCTTTTGATATCTCATTTTTCAGTTCTTCTAATGAAAGTGATTCCCAATTGCTTCTGAATTTCATTGAAATTTTAGCTTTCATTTCTGGATCTAATATCCCTTTAATATTAATTTCATTTAGCAAGATTGATAGTTCCGTTTTTCTTCTCATAATTTGGTCAGGATCGCGCCGAGTCTTTAAAAAATTATTTTCAGTAATTAATTCTTTTTTCTTAATTTCAATGTGACCGATAACATCTTTAATATTAACGCCAGGAAAAAAATGATTTATCATGTGTAAAGTATTTTTAGACAGGTTTGCAGGTTTTTTTTCTTTGAAATTCTTTATGTATATTATCATTTTCTTTTCTAAAACCTTGAGGGTTTGAAGTGTAAGTTGATTATAATCGTATCTTGCTATTAAAACAGGTAAAGGTACTTTGTTTTGTACATTATTATGGATTTCATCATTTAATTGCGTACAACCAGATAATTCTGTATCAATTTCCCTTAAGCTTTTTTCTAAAAATTCTTCAGAAATAGTTTCTGTGATATTGATGTTGTACTTTGCAAACTGCGATACCTTTTCTTTCATGACTATTATTTTTTCTTTAGGGTTAATCTCTAATGATTTCTTTAATAATACAAGATAATTTTTCAGAGCCTCTATTTCTTTTAGTTTCTGTATATTTTGTAAATTATTTTTTAATGCATTCTCTAATATTGTCTCGTAGTCCTTGTTTTCTCGTTGGTGTACAACACTTACCATTCCATGGGTTGTATCTGTTTTGCCTAACATTCCTTTGTACTGTCTTTTTTCAGGGTGTAAGGTTTCTTCCCACAACGGATCCCAGGACCGGTTCGTATTTAAGCGTTCTGCTAGTCCCTCGGCATTTATATCTTTTTTAAGACGATCACCTTCTTTATTCACATGAATAAATTCAAATGCTTCAAGAGGATCCTCTTTTAGATCAGGCCACCAGCTAAAATATACTTCGTAGTATTGATGTGTGTGCTGCTCACCGGTATCAGTTTTAATAGTTTTGGTTCTAACTGCGTAGGGAATTTCGGGTGGGCCATTACAATAGTTTTTGATTAGATTATGGCCATATTCGTTAAAAGGGAGCCTAACGCTCAGTGCTGCGTGGCCAACGTTTTCAGAGCCATAGAAAAGCCAATTAGCTACTGGTCTTAATCCTGTTCCCCCCTCGGGATGGGTGTGCCAGGTGTAAACGCTGACGCCTGTGAAGGGGTTGTATTGGTTAAAAGAAGATTCATCCCCAGGTATTGCCAAAGTCGGTTCTTCTGGGGAGGAAATACTCTTTCTAGGCTTCAAATGAGCTTTTGTTCGATTTGAACTACCTTTTTTCACTAATAAACTCCCGGATTAGGTCTTACCTTATAGACCGTCTTCCTTATTAATTAGTTCTGAGCGCAAAGGGTGCTTCTAATTACTTGAATTTTATAGTGATTTATTTTAAAACGTACATGCACGCATTTGGTAGCGCTTTTATTTGCCAATTCTCTGGATTTATGTTGCCAAAAATACCATCTGCATTTATAAAGCCTTTATTTACAAGAACGAGTAAATGCTGACAAAAATAGGGTAAGTGTTATAATTGGCATAAAAATGCATATGACTATTAGGAAATTGCGTGCTTATTTGCCCTGTTTGTAAACATCCACTGATTAAAATCGAAAAGCGCTTTGCATGTTTAAATAATCATAGCTTTGATATGG
>CAZHSJ010000187.1:0-5303 GCA_964535225.1 Uncultured Candidatus Berkiella sp.
TTAATGATTTACAAAATGCCATCGATACAGTCAACGCCCAAATGAAAAGTGCGGGCCATAAATTCAAGGGAACCTCCCGTATGGAAAATGTGCTATTGGATCTCAAGGTTGAGATCAGCAAAATGAAACAAGCGGTTGGCTTACCTTCTGAGACAGCAAAAGAAGCGAAGAAAATGTAACCTTATACTATACCAAAGGTAACCCCATGACATTAGGTAATCGTGAAATCATTGATGAATATATCGCACCCATGCGAAAATCGGTCAACAATATGTATGTTGAAGCATTAGCGTGGCATGTTTTGGGCGGGGATACCGGGCCGCAGTTTACAAATTTACCTCCCGATCAGCTAGAGGGTTTTCGTCAGAAATATCCTAATATATCCGATATTGGCTTGCTCAGCATTCTTGGCAAAATGGAAGATCTTGCCAATAAAAATAACATGCATCCCTTTGAAAACAACATTGGCTTAATGCTGCAATATATTGGTAAGTGGGTGAAAAATGAGGGGACTATACGGTTAGACTCTCTTCCTGATTCTGATATGCAGGCTAGATTAATAGCATTAGATCAAGTTTTTTCCACGGCACTTAAAGAATTACAAAAATCCAAAAAACCACAGAAAGCACCAGAATCTACTTCAAGAGTCCCTCCGCCTTTTGCGCACACTCCTAAAAAAGAAGCCTCTGCTCCTGCCAAAAGCACTGACCAAGAAGTTAATCTTATACAAGAAAAGAACAAAAAAATTCTAGAAATTCTTGAAACGCGCTTAAGTGAACTTAAACGCCCTGAGCATAAAGAAAATAAAGCCAGCTCTTCGCGCAAATTTCTTACTTCGGTAAAAGACACTTTAACCAGCGCGGATAATAGACTTAACGCCTTACAGGATATAGTGA
Source organism: Uncultured Candidatus Berkiella sp. (assembly GCA_964535225.1). Taxonomy (GTDB): domain Bacteria; phylum Pseudomonadota; class Gammaproteobacteria; order Berkiellales; family Berkiellaceae; genus Berkiella. The sequence goes on from CAZHSJ010000187.1 coordinate 897, forward strand.
ATTACCTCAAAAATCATTATGTCATTGACGGCAAAATAAAAAGTGATGAAGTTATTTCCTTAGATACCGTTGAAAGGCAGGTTAAACTTCACACACCAATGAGTCAAAAATCGAAATTTGACAAAGGGATTAGCCCAACAACGTCTGGTATTGGTAAACTTTCTGGCAAAGAAAGCAAATACAAAACGATGAAAGATGAAATTGCTAGAATTAGTGCTGCAAACAGTGTAGAAGAATTAAATGCCGTACCCAAAGCAAAACCCCGGGACAAACCTAACAAATAACCCTTAATTCAAAATGCTATCAGACAACATTACTACATGAGGTGCCCAATGACTTATCTTAAAGCGACGAAATTAATGATCTGTTTAAGCTTTTTGCTTTCAAACACTCCTTTTGCTGCGGAAAAGTATGTGCTTGATTCGGATCACAGCTATGCCTCCTGGCATGTCAACCATTTTGGTTTCGCGAGTGTGTCTGGTGTAATTAAAGCGCAAGGCACCATTATGCTAGATGAGGCTAATTTACAAAACAGCCAAGTGAACATCTCATTGAACATTGCTGACATGAAAACGCCTAGCACTAAATTTGACGAGACCTTAAAAAGTAGCAAATTTTTTAATGCCGCCTCCTATCCCCAAGCCACCTTCGTGAGCAATAGCATTCAGATGACGGGCAAAAGCACCGCTAAAGTGAGCGGCACACTCACCCTTCACGGTGTTTCTAAGCCGGTTACTCTCAATGTGAGAATCAACAAAATTGGTATGCATTCTTACTATGGTGTTAAAGCTGCGGGCTTTAGTGCGGCCACTATTTTGCGCCGCTCTGAATTTGGCTTAGGGGCCTTTACCCCTGGGGTGAGCGATGAGGTGAAAGTAAATATTGAAGTTGAAGCAAAAAAAGGGTCATAATTGAAGCCACGATTTAAAAGGGACTTTAACGCGAATGACAGCTAAAACCAACTCTGCCTCACTTGTTCTATCCTGTTTACTTTGTTCTGTCGCCCAAGCTTGGGATGGCAGCATCTTGATAGGCGCCTCTGGTGGCTGGCTTGAGCGCTATGATGATGTCACCGCAACCATCACGCACCCAACTCCCCCTGGAGGCACAACGGTGTTTATTCATCAAGGCAATAGAACCTTTGATGACGGCTACCTTTTAGGCCTATTAGCAGGGTATGAACTGGTTAAAGATAAATGGGTTGTTGGTATAGAGGCTAATTTAGATTGGCATGACAAACATCATAAGCGAGACGATAACATTATCGCCTTCAGAGATTCCATCAACCAGGGGTGGATGTATACGCCGCATTATAAAACCAATGCCGAACTTGGCCTCACCCTTCGCATTGCTTATCAGGTATTTGCTAACTTTGTGCCTTATGTGCGCATCGGACCTGAATTTAGCAGTAATCGATTACGCTTTTTCAGTTATGATCCAACCCAAGCGCTCTTTGTTGAAGGCGACACCCGTCGCTATATGACGCGACTGTTAGCAGGCCTTGGTGTGCAAGTACCCATGCCTTTTGTGGTACCCGGGCTCTCCTTTAGAGCAGAATATAATTACCATTCCCGTAGTAAAGAAATCGATTGCCAAGGATTAGCACGGCCAGATTATGCCACCTTGTGGAACATCCATACCCACCCTTACACCAGCTCTGTTAAAGCCTCTGTCGTGTGGAATTTACCAATATCAATAGGATAATCTGTCCCACACTGCCGTGTCTGAAAACACCCCTAGCATCCCCTTAACGAGTAAGTGATTACCTTCTGGGGATAGTCTTACTTCGCTAAGAAAAGCTTTGCCCGTGCTAGATTCATAAATTCTGCCGCCTACCCATTTCCCATTTTCTTCATGATAACCACACATCATCACGGGGCCCGTGGGTTTAATTTTTTCTCGCCAACAAAAACGCTCTATATCTTTATTGAGCGGAATAATTTCAATTAGTTCGCCTTGCAATTTACCTTGGATAATGGAAATTTTAACTTTACCAATCACCTTATCATTTAGCATAGGTGAACGCGCTAGCCATAACCCTTCTGGCGTTTTAGCAAGCGCGTTTGCGGCAATAAACGCAAGCAAAAAGCCTACCGCTTTAAAACTGCGCATCAAGTCTCACTATCGCCATATTAGAGGTTATATCGATTCCATTGCGAGGTTCATCAAAGTCGTGATCTTGTACCCATTGCAAACCAAGGTTGAAATGATCAACAAGATGAACACTATACGTACCCTGCCAACGGTGTCTGGGTAACATATTATGGAACGTAGGGGAGCCCGTGAAGTTCCCGCCAATTACTTGCGTATGCCGAGCCCACTGATAAGCAACGCGGAAATTTGAGGGGTGATCCAAGGTTTTAAAATCAACTCTTGCTTCAACGCCACCCGTTCGCACATGACTGTCCCAAGTACCCGAGAAGGGGCCATCAATGCCTGGGTTTAGTTTGCCTGAGGAATACATGCCTTCAAAAGTAATACCAAAGGGGCAGCGATAAAACTCAGCATGATAAGCAAGACCACCCTGTTTATTGGCAACATGGCTATATAGAAATGGGGTATCAATGTTTACAAAGGAATTAATGAACCATATCGAATCATTGATATAATCCACATCTCGCAGATCGGCAATAAAGCTCACATTTAAATTGGTATTAATTTCTTGCCAAAGGGTATTTCTAAACCCTAACTTACCACTAAAATTACGCTTATTAGGGCCGATTGTTGATCGTACTATTAAATCCGCAGGGTAATTATCTGTTGCAAAAGATTCTTGCGCATAGGAAACTGTGAACGAGCCATAAAGCCCATTTTGCAATACAACGCCAACTTGCCCTGCACCTGTACGCGATTGCGTCATTAGCTGTGTTAGGCTGGGGGTTAGCGTATTAATGCCATAAGCATTGGGAATATAGTCACCAAAATCCGAATACATACGGCCAACTTTAAAATACAGGGGTAATAAGTCGGAATTGGCGAAAACTAAATAGAGTTCGTCTACTTTGAGTGCTGCCGGCACACGATACACACTGCCCCAATCTGCGCCGTATTCCCATGAATAGGAATTGAGCAAAACAGATCCATTCACATAGGCAAGATCGGTATGAATTTTAGCATAAGGGGATAATCGTAAATCGATAAAGGCGTTCGCATTATTAATACTACCTGTTACGGTTCTTTTTGCGGGCCCAAAGGTAGGCCTAACGCCTACGCCCCCCCAAGAACTGGTTGCAAGAGGACCTTGCGAACCAAACCCCGCATTCGCTTTATGATCATAATAACGCCCATCTAAATCCAGCAAACCACTAAAGCAGAATTTATCATCGTCTTTACACTCAAATAAGGGCTCATTCGAATAGCCACCATTTTGTGCTATCACAGAATCCATCAGATCGTTATAGGTATGGCTGGGTGGGTGGCGGTAAACGGGCAACGGTAAAACAGCATCCTCACTTGTTATAGCGGGAGTTTCTTCTGTTGGGGTAGCTGCTTCTTGCGGGGCTTCTGTTGTTGCTTCTGTTGTTGCTTCTGTTGTTGCTTCTGTTGTTGCTTCTGTTGCCGCTTCTGTTGTTGCTTCTGTTGCCGCTTCTGTTGCTGCTGGCGTAGGGGTATTGTCGTTCGTTTGATTTTCTGCGCCTTGCGCGTTAGTTGCCGTTTGCGTTTTAGGATCGGCTTGTACTGCTGGCGCCACCTCCGCGCTGGCGCCTGTTCCAGGCAAAGGTTCGGGCTCAGCGGTGGCAAACTGTTTACTTGCCCTTGCCATAAGCAGCATTTCTTCGCGGCTTGGTAATGTTAATTCGGTACTTTGCTTAAGATTGCCTTTATGAAAAGCTTGTGGGTTTTTTGCTTTTATTGCATCCACGCCTTGTTGAATTGAAAATTCAGAATTTTTCACAAGTTGCTGGGAAATTCCCCACAAGGTTTCATGGTTAACGGTGTACGCTTCGCCAAATTGTGGCGCTATGCCTTGGGTTAAATGGGTTGCCGCTTGAGCCAATGCAACTGAATTGAAGCCAACCAAAAAAAGAAAACCTGCGCTAAATTTACGTTCCATGCTTAGCTTACTTCCATGTATAAGGGAATGATTTCTCTAACGATATTGCTGAATGTGGCGGTTATTTGCAATAGGGCGCTGGAAAGGCATACAGTCTCTTGGGCTTCCCCTCACCCTAACCCTCTCCCCAAAGGGGAGAGGGGATAAGAAAGGAGAGATTATTCTCTTTTCTCTATCCTCTCACTTTCAGTGAGATGGCATAGAAAGCACAGATTACTTCTCTTTTCTTTCCCCTCTCCCGCAAGCGGGAGAGGGTGCCCGAAGGGCGGGTGAGGGTCTTAAAGTTTTACGGATCTGCAGAACCCGCCTTCGCCAAGGCTACGGCGCGGTTGTTCGATAAGGATTGATTTCAC
>CAZHSJ010000188.1:0-5288 GCA_964535225.1 Uncultured Candidatus Berkiella sp.
GCACTTCTTTAGATAATGGTATAAATTTACTGGCCCGAGAGAAGATACCACCACCCTTGGAAATTAACTTCGTATCATAATCCTCCCACGTAGACCGGGGCAGATTAAACATGCGCAAACGCTCATTATAGCTTGCCTCTGGATCTGGATTGGGATCTAAGAAAATGTGCATATGATTAAACGCCGCAACCAATTTAATGTGGCGAGATTGCAACATACCATTGCCAAACACATCCCCTGCCAAATCACCAATCCCAACAACAGTAAAATCTGTTTTTTGCGTATCTATGCCAAGCTCTCTGAAATGTCTTTTAACAGATTCCCAGGCACCGCGTGCGGTGATCCCCATTTTTTTATGGTCATACCCAGAAGAACCGCCTGAGGCAAATGCGTCGTCTAACCAAAAATGAAACTTTTTAGAGACACTGTTTGCAATGTCTGAAAACGTGGCTGTGCCTTTATCTGCCGCCACAACAAGGTAAGGATCGTCCGCATCATATCTTATGACATCGAGGGGTGGAACCACTTTGTTTTCAACTAAATTATCTGTAATATCCAGCAACCCATGAATAAATATTTGATAACATGCTATTCCTTCGTTCATTATTTGATCGCGCGTACCATGATAGGGCATGTTTTTAGGAACAAATCCCCCCTTTGCTCCTAAAGGCACAATAACCGCATTTTTAACTTGTTGTGCTTTCATTAACCCTAGTACTTCGGTTCTAAAATCTTCTCTTCTATCTGACCAGCGTAACCCCCCGCGTGCAACCTTGGCGCCACGTAAATGAACACCTTCCACCCGTGGAGAATAAACAAATATTTCATAAAGAGGTTTTGGTAAAGGCATTTCTGGAATAGAAGAAGGGTCAAATTTTAATGAAATGTATGGTTTATATTTACCTTCTGAGTCTTTTTGGAAAAAGTTTGTTCTAATAGTGGCTAATATTACTTGAAGATATCGTCTGATAATTCTATCTTCATCGATATTTTTCACTTCTTCCAAGCTTTCTTTTATTTTTAACCGTAACTCATTTGAATTTGTATTTCGTGTTTCTTGAGAAAGCTGTGGATCAAAACGGGATTTGAATAAATCGACAAGATCTCTTGTAATATGTGGCAAGCCGTACAGCACATCTTCCAGGTAGGCTTGTGAAAAGGTAAACCCTATTTGCCATAAATACTTCGCATAAGCGCGAAGCACAGCAACTTCACGCCAATTTAGCCCTGAACCGAGCACAAGACGGTTAAAACCATCTCTTTCTGCTTCTTTGTACCATATATGGTAAAAGGCTTCTTGAAATATTTCTTTAATTTCATCCACATCCAGATCTTTGGAGGTATTGGATACCATACCAAAATCATTAATCCAGACTTTTTTATTATTTTTTAAACTAATTTCATGCGGTCGTTCACTGATAACACGTAATCCCATACACTCTAGCATGGGAATAATGTCAGACAATGGAATGGAAATATTTGGGCTATAGAGTTTAAACCTTAAAATACCCTCTGGCTCATCGATGGGCCGATAGAAACTCATTTCTAGGGTATCGCTATCGCACAGCCTCTCAATGTGCTGCACATCATAAACAGCCGTTCTAACGTTATACTCCGAGCGATAACCAACAGGGAAAGCACCTTGATAAAGATGAAACAAGTGGTTTCCATTCTCTTCGCCAAAATGTTCTAAAAGCGCACCTTTAAAATTGTCTTCCCAGGTGCGAGCTACTTGAATAAGTTTATCTTGGAGGCTTGCTGAATCAAATTCCTTGGTAAGATCACCTTTAAATCGTACAATATAATGGATTCTGGCTAAAATTGATTCGGAAAATCTTAAGCTAAATTCTACTTGATACCCGCCTAATTCTTGCACCAAGATATTTTGCATATCTTCTCTTAGTTTTGAATTAAATCTTTCTCTTGGCACAAAGACTAAACAAGAATACACACGGGTAAAAGGATCTTTACGAATAAACAGCCTTATTCTTTGTCTTTCCTGTAGGTGCAAAATTCCCATGGAAAGCTCATATAACTCATCAACTGTGGCATGAAAAAAATCATCTCGTGGTAGCGTTTCAAGAATATTAAGTAATGATTTACCGTCGTGACTTTCATAGGAAACCGTTGCCCGTTGTAAAATTTGCTTTACCCGCAAACGCAACAAAGGAATGCTTTGGGGTGAGCGATGATAAGCAGCAGAGGTATAAAGACCAATAAATTGATGTTGGCCTATGACCTTACCTTTCTCGTCAAATATTTTAACAACAATAAAGTCCGTATGCGCTGGACGGTGTACGGTTGAGATCTTATCTGTTTTACCCAATATCAATGGAAAGGAGGAAATAGCTGATTCTTGTGCAACTTTTGGCATAGCTTGAAACGATTCAAGATAGAGATCAGCGTTTTTACGTAAAATACCTAAACAAGAATCCTCATCCAAGGAAAACTGATAGTTTCCCTTATTGGTAATAAGCTTACGTTGGCAATACCCAAGAAAGGTAAAATGATTTTTATTAATCCACACGAGGAAATCGACTATTTCTTGATCTAATTCCTTTTTCGACTTTGAAACCCTTTGTTTCACGTCTTCAATCACTGACTCCATTTTTTGTGTCATGGTTTGCCAATCATTTACGGTGAGGGTAACATCTTCAATCGCGCTTTCAATGGCTTGGCGGATTTCATCTAACACTTCTTGTGAGCTTTGTCTATCGATTTCAATAAACATGGGCATCTCAGTAACCACGCTTGGATCATCTTCGTGATTAGTGAGTATTTTGGTGATAGCCCCCTCGTTATTGCGCTCAACCCTCATCCCATTAAGATGTAAAATCAGATGTACGCTTAAGCCACGCTTAGTCAACACCATTTGAATGGATTCAATCAAGAAGGGTTTGTGCTCAGACATCACTTCAATAACAGTATGTGTGGATTGCCAACCATGTTGTTCATACTGCGGGTTGTAGACACGTACTTTGGCTTCTTGGGGCTTTCGTTGGTGGATGAAATGCCAATGAGAAACTAAAGCCCCATAGAGATCAATCACATTATGTTCGAGCAGATCTTCCGGGGCTGCGCTTAAGTAATATTGCTTTACAAACGCAACTATCAGCGCTGCTTCTTTTTTAGGAAGCTTTTCATTCACCAGAGCAATAACGCGCGTCGTTAATTCATCTCGTGCTTCTTCTAGCCGGCGCATAGCAGACCCCTTCCCTCACACATTTTTTGATGTGGTCCAATTTTACAACTTAGATCTAAGTTTAGATACCCTCATTTTCTGCTGTATCCCATGGGCAAAGGATTACCCACTAGATTAAGTCGGCTACCTATTTTAAAAGCATAGCTAATTGATAATGGTATAATTAAAAAACGGCTTGATTCACCATGGCGGATACTGCGTTAACCCACAGGGGCTGTGCATTAAGACTGGGTATAAGGTTAAAGTGTCGCCCCCCTAGGGCATGCCAACTTTCCCGTGCTCTTATGCCAATTTCCTCAAGGGTTTCCAAACAGTCTGCCACAAATGAGGGGCTCACAATGGCAATGTCTTTAATCCCCTTGTTGATAAGTGACGCTAGCGTTTGCCCAAGTTCTGGCCCTATCCACACCGTTTTACCCAGCCTAGATTGAAAAACGACCGTATAGTTTTCATCTGCAAGTTCACAGCGTTTGGCTAATTGCCTTGAGGTTTCATAACATTGTGCTCGGTAACACCCTGCTATCTGTGAATTCATCTGTGGGCAAGGGGCATTCTTAAAGCACGCCGGTTTACACGCTTGTTTGCTTTTTACTATTTGGCGTTGGGGTAAACTATGGTAGCTAAAAATCACATGCGATTCATGAAAAGCCGTTAACGCCTGTGATAAAAATTCGGAATAGGCACTTAAATAGGCTTCATTGTTATGAAATTTTTCAATCACCGTCAGTGCGGCTTTTCCCTGTTTGGGGTGCGATTTCATCAACGCGTCTATGGCTGAACCCGTGGCAGCATTGGAATATTGTGGAAATAAGGGTATGGCAACAATCTGTTGGCAAGAGGCCTTCTCAAGTGTTGTGATTGCGCTTTGAATACTCGGGTTACCATAGCGCATACCGAGTGCAACAACATAATTATCGCCTAAGGAATCTTGCAACGAAGAGGCAAGCGCCTGTGAATGGTATAAAAGCGGAGAGCCCTTTTCCTTATCCCAAATTGCTTGATACGCTTTAGCGGATTGTGGCGAACGAAAAGGCAAAATAACAGCATGCAATAACACTTTGCGGACTATCCAGGGAAGATCAATAACCCTAGGATCAGATAAAAATTGGTTAAGGTATTTTCTAACACTACCCACATCGCAATTATCAGGAGTGCCCAAGTTAATTAGTAGAACGCCAGTTTTACTCATGATTACCTATTCAAGTATACTTTAAATCTGAGAAAATATAAGTTATTCAAATAAGACTAAAGTGAAAGATACCGCTATTGTAACGACAAGCCAAGTACGCTCACAAGCACCTTCGGTTGCCATGATGATCTTTTTAATGATCCCCCTTGAGCTACCCTTAGGCTTAGCCCTTGATTTGTATCTCCCCTCTCTCCCTGCCATGACCTCGGCGTTTAACACAGGCGGTCAGATGATACAATTGACACTCACCTTATTTATGTATTGTTTTGGTTTTGGGCAACTTATTGCAGGCCCGATTACCGACCGATTTGGCCGTCTTTTGGTACTGAAAATTAGCTTACTCTTATTTACCCTAGGGAGTTTAATTTGCACCTATAGTGGCACACTCGATTTGCTTTTACTCGGACGTATACTGCAAGGTTTTGGTGCCTGCGGTACTCAAGTGGTTGCCTTTGCCTTGGTGCGAGATAATTTCGATGGCAAAGAAGCTACTTTTATCTATACCACTCTTAAAGGGGCAATGACGATTGCGCCTATCGGTGCGCCCATTTTAGGCGCCTATTTACAAGTCGCTTACGGTTGGAAAGCGAGTTTCGCGCTACTTAGCGCTTATGGCATCTTCATGCTTTTTCTTTATCAATTTGCATTAAAAGAAAATTATCGCCCCTCTGATCTGGCTTCTTCCTCATTTTTTGGTAATATTTCACCCTACAAAAAGATAGTATGCCACCGCCAATTTTTATATTTTGGAATTTGCGGTTTAGCAACACAAGCGGCCATGTTTGGCTATTTCTCTTTATCTGCCCAATATTTTGTTAAATTATACGGGTTAAGTGAACCCGCTTTTGCAAAGCTGTTTAGTATCAATGCGTTTGCTTTTTTAATGACGAGCGTGTT
>CAZHSJ010000189.1:0-5259 GCA_964535225.1 Uncultured Candidatus Berkiella sp.
TTGCTCTCTTTCATTTAAATTAGAACCTCCGACGGTTTTCAACTTTTCGAGGTCTTTATTTATTGAGTCTTTCAGTTCCTTTAATTTTTCATCCTTATCGTTTTCACTGATTAATTTTACTAATGCTCCGACATTCTGACTCACCTTTATGTTCTCTTGTTCAATTTTAGCTTTTGCTTGAGTGCGAATATTAGTTACAAAGTTTGAAATTTTTGGCTCTCTCATTAACTCTAATTGTATCTTATTTTTTTCTTCTTTAAGTACAGCCCAAGTGCTCTTGTTAGCCTTCATTTCACTTAAAGCATTAGTGAAACGTCCTGATACATTTAAAGCACTAAAATCTAAATCTCTTAATATTAAATTATTAAGCTTTTCTTGATCAGGATCCTCACCAATACCATGCAATGCGATGAGGGCATTGATATTTTCACTTGAAAATAACGAATGAGCATAATTATACAAATTTTGTGCTTCTGTAGCAGGAATATTGAATATTTGAGCAACAGCATCTTTTTCAGCTTGATTTAATACGCGCGCTTCACGCGGACTAGATAATTGTTCTTGGCCGAAATCAAATCCTTGACGCTTATCAAACTCGTCATCGCTATCATCATCAAATCCCTTGGCGTCACCAAAGCCCTCAGATTCGTACTCTTCCCCAGACCCTTCTTTACTCACATCCAACTCCCCGTTTTAAGCAACTTTTTCAGATACGCTATCTATATTATGTCAGACAGATGTATTCTTTAAATAGTTCTTAGTATTTTATTAAGCACTGAAGAAAAAAAGGCAGAAATATCTGGATATATAGGGGTTTTTGCTTAAAAAATGGGTTTTAATTTGATGTAGCTGCGCGCTTTTAGGGTTTTTAAAAGCATTGCCTAAAAGTGTATTATTCTGTTTTAGTAGCAATGATATATGTGCATATATGCTTAATTCAGTATCACCCCAAGCCACATTCGCCTCCATCCACACACCAGCATCCCAGGGTTATGATACTTTTAATCAATACACCCTTATTGAAAAACACATCGATGCCTACCCTGCAAACCATGTTTTAGAAGCGCAACAAAAATCTACTGGCAAAGCTTGTTTTCTTTCCCTAAGACATGGGGAATTTTCTGCCCAGCTCGATAAAGCTTGCAGCGATATTTATCGACTATTCGTGCCAAGCACACCACAAACGTGGATAGTTAAATGCGGCAATGACTTTTATTTGGCTTCAAGCACCATCGAAAATTTAACAGATTATGTGGATATTCCTCAAAAAACTAACGATTTTACGCCACGGTATTTAGGGGCCAACAGTGTCTTGAGCCACTTTTTGGGTGAGCCGGATATTCACGAAGGCAATATGCTCTTAAGCACTGAAGATGATACAACTTTCGTGGCACATAAAATTGATAACGCCGAAGCCTTAGATCCGCAGGCGTTGCAAAGCGCCCGCTTAACCTCAAAAAATGACGATTCAGATGAAGATAATTTGTTCGAAGAAGAGCCTGATTTTAAGGTGGATGAGTTATATCTTGCGCCCTATGTGCCCAAAGCAAATCCTGAATCATTTAATATAGACGATATTTTCTTTAATTATTGGAAATACCCGCCCGCCGTCGTGCATCATTATCAATATCAACAAGAGCAAAAGGATACGTTAAGCGCAATTGCCGCCACCCCATTCTCTGAAATAGCAACTATTTTGCGGCACACCGTGACGGCAAGCAAAAGAATAGAAAATTTAGCTTTTTTGGAAAAACTTTATCATAGTAATTTGATAGCCTCGCAAGCTTTGCGCAATGAAATAAAAGCGATGCTTGATAATCCAGGGAATTACCCTAAACTCGCTGAAATTGAGGATGTTATTCAATTATTAGAAAAACGCCATCAGCGTTATGTCGCCTTAAAATAAAAAAAAATGGAGATGCATACACACAATATTGCAAGCTACACAACGCATGGGTTTGGTCTTTAGTTTTGCACTAGGTCAAAAAAACCAAGAAAATTCAGGAAAAATCAAAGCGCTATCCTCTTGATTTTGCAGCAAAATTATAGTTCTTTACCTTGCTAACTTTTCGTGAAAAACTAGAAATAGTTGTTGTTCGTTAGTAATGAAGGGGTGCGTATGAGTGGGAAAGGGCCAGAAAATCAGCATAAGCAACTGATAGAGAAACAGGCGGAAATTTTAAAAGCAGAAAGAGAAATATTGAAGGAGTTAAAAAAACAATCAAAATTTATGTCGTTGCTTATGCAAAAAGAGCAAGATAACGGTAAAGTGCTTAAGGAATTGTACAGCAAGAATTCAAGAGACACAGCTGAAATGCTTGCGCGCCGCCTTGATTATGAAGTGGCAACAGAAAGAAGAAGGAATATTCCTGGCCAGCGGATCTCTAATCCTGAAGGAACCTCTGTTGGGGTACAAAAATTATTGGGTAAACAACGCGCGCAAAGAGAGGAAGAAATTGAGAATCTCAGAAATGCAGGCATTGTGACTAAAAGAAAATCAAACAAAAATAAATAGTGCGCGTTGTACTATCCGAGTCAATTTGGGTGCCTATATTCGGCAAGTGCTTGCCTACCTTTTTTGTGCAGATAACTGAATAATTCTCCTTTTTGCTTAATGTCATACCGCCCTAAATTGGGTATACTTGCCTTCTTTTAAGCCGCGCATTTAGAAAGCCAAAAATATAGCAGCTAGAGATCCCGCTCTCGTTTTTATTCGATTGAGCAAGGGGTGGTGGGCTTGAGTAGGTAGTGTGATCATGAAGCAGCAAACCGCATACATAAAAGAATATCTTTTGAACTTACAGCAGCAGCTACGTCAGTCCATGCAAGTTTTTGAGAGCAAAAATTTTCTCATTGACGAGTGGTCACGTCCTGAAAGTAACCACGGTATCAGTGGCAAAGGCATTACCTGTTTGTTGCGCCATGGTGAGGTATTTGAAAGTGCAGGCGTTAATTTTTCCCATGTGACGGGTGAAAGCATGCCGGCCTCTGCGACGGCGCACCGCCCTGAACTAGCGGGTAGGCACTTTGAAGCTTTAGGTATTTCTTCGGTTATTCACCCGCTAAACCCTCAGGTGCCCACAGCGCATATGAATGTGCGTTTTTTCATTGCGCACAAAGAAAACGAAGCGCCAATTTGGTGGTTTGGGGGCGGGTTTGATTTAACGCCTTATTATCCTTATGAAGAAGATGCCGTTTATTGGCACACCATTGCTAAAAAAGCCTGCACGCCCTTTGGTGAGAAAATTTATCCTACCTATAAAAAATGGGCAGATGACTATTTTTATTTACCACATCGCCAAGAGTCACGTGGGATTGGAGGGTTGTTTTTCGATGATTTAAACACGGCTGTTTGGGGGTGGGATTTTGAAGAATGTTTTGCCTTTATGCAAAGCGTGGGTTCGCACTTTTGGCCAGCCTACGGGCCGATTGTACAAAAGCGTTACCAAACGCCGTTCACAGAACAAATGCGCAATTTTCAATTATATCGCCGTGGGCGTTATGTTGAATTCAATTTAGTTTACGACAGAGGTACCCTATTTGGACTGCAATCTGGGGGGCGAACGGAATCTATTTTGATGTCGCTGCCGCCTAAAGTGAATTGGGAATACCAATGGCAGCCTACGCAAGGCACGCAAGAGGCTACGCTCTATGAGCAATTTTTAAAGCCTAAAGAATGGGTGTAGTTGCGACAAACTATTCTTTATTTTCATAACTATCTTGTGTTAGCATGCCACCTTCCTTTTATCGGCTAGGAATAACCACATGTCGCTAGGCCAATATCATCCTAAAAAAGATATTCATGTTTACGTAAAACCCTTACTTGATGCCATTGCTCCAGATTTTGCGCTCAATAATTTAGAGCTAAAAGCAAACGAAGAACAAAGAAAGCACAATCCTGATATTAAACCGCTCCCCCCCGAATCATGGCAGCGAAATTTTTTAGAAACGAAAATCGTGCAAGCCTTATCGCTAGAAACAATTTCATTAAGCGGTGTATTTGATGATAAGTCTGTTGTGGAACAAGCGGCAGATATTTTTACCTACCTGATGAATTTGCAAAATCCTCCCCCGGGCGAATTGACAGACTATGTTCAAGATTATATGGCAAAAGCGCCAGAGTATATCCAAGAACTTCATGTTAAAGCGCATGTTAAGTTCGACGATATCAATGCATTGGATTATGATCCCTTTAAAGCCTTTGTTGCCTTTGGCCGTTTAGTTTCCATTCAATTATCGCTTTCACTAGCACGCTTAATTGAACAATTCAAAGAAGAAGAGATCGTGGCATTAGATAGCCTGCTTCGTGAGCGTGGCCTTGGCGTGCCAGGTGAGAACAAAGAAGAAATAATGGCACAACTGGATGCTTATATTGCTGGCCAAATTATTTTTACGCCACAAGAGCGCATTAAATTTCGTTGTCACAAGGCGATATCCCGTTCTTTGTCGCAAGAAATTTTTGGCAAAGAGGATCATGAGGCGTATTTTGGGGGGGGTCATTTTGACCGTGCACAAGCCAATACCAATGCTATCATGCGTGGTATGCAAGCTTATCCGCTTTCCTTTTTTCAAATGAGCGGGGCAGTATTTAAGATGAGCCTATCCGTAGCCAAGTCAGCCGTGTTGTTCCCGTTGGTTAAATTACAGCAAGTATGGGGCTATGTTAACCAAGTTTCAGGCCTGCCCTTGCGGCTAGCTCAAGCCAAATGGCAAGAAGATCCCGCCTGGGGCACGGCTGTTGAAAAAGCGGCGAAATGGGTTGCACCCTATACGGCAACGATTGGGGTTGGGTTATGGGAGCTTTATCAGCTTTTTGTGCAAGATGAAAATACGCGTGTGGAAATTTTATCGTCGCTCTCTCCGTTTATGAAATATATCTTTCTGGGTTATGTTGGCGCCTCGATGCTGTATGCAGGCCAAAAAGAATATGAAGGGCTCAAGGAAGGAGCGGATGCTTATCGGCGACACCGTGCGCTAGGTGAGGATTTAATTGAGGCCGTTGTGCAAGAAAACATGGCCGACTTTATGGACGACTTTGAAACCAAATTGGATGCGCAGGGGTTAGGTGTGCTCAAGCAACTTATTTGGTTACCCGAGGAGGTTGATAGCATGTTGACCAAAGCGCAGCGAAAAGAAATATTTAGTCAGATAGCGCAAAAAAGGTGGGCGTTTTGTCAGGATCAACCGTATTTTTCCCGGTTTGATACCCCCGCTATTTATGCGCTTGAGATAAGCCCCACTGCTGCAACAACGGTTTAT
>CAZHSJ010000190.1:0-2655 GCA_964535225.1 Uncultured Candidatus Berkiella sp.
CTTGGGAGCTTATTCCCAGTATGCGCGAGAAAGTAAAAACACTTATTGACAATGCCCACTTGGTTAAAGCAGCATTACATAACCTTGGATATGACACTGGCAACGCCTCAACCCATATTATCCCGGTTATTTTAAAAACACCTGAAAAAACCATAAAGGCACAAGCCCTGCTTGCCAGGAAAAATATCCGCGTTTCGGCTATTCGCACGCCGTCTGTACCGCTTAATCAAAGCCGCTTAAGAATTGCTTTAACAACAATGCATACGCAGGATGATATGGTGAGTTTAATAAACGCTTTTGAAGCAATTAGCGATGAATTAAACGCTTAAAGCGCCTTTACTCGATTAAAGTTACCTTTCACCCACCTAAAAAGCAGTTTTATCCTATTTTGATTGATAAGCAGATCTCCATCATTAACATAAAAGGAGTAAATTTTTTTACGACTTTTTTATTCTTAATGGGAGATATACACGCTATGTTATCAATGCTAGAACAAAATATGCTTAATGCGGCCGTTCAGGGTAATTGGGATATTTATAATTCATTTTATACTGAATGGGAAGCAATGAATGGCCCTAATATCACGCCTCAAAAATTTGCTCAGGTCTTTTTATTTAACCAAAAAGGGAGCGTTTTAAGTCGATTAATTAATCATTCAAGTGATTATAAAAGCAAACATAAAATTGTGAAACATATTTTAGATAAATTATCGCAGTTTGAGCTTTATTTAAAAACAGCCGTACAATTGCAGCCTTACACCCTTGAAAATGAAGACGCCTTCCCCTTTGACCCAATGGCCAACAGAAGGGTTTATGAATGGGCAAGATGCAGCAACGCACAAGAGCTGCTAACACACCCTTTGGTGAGGGAAGAAATGTTAGAAGATGAGGCTATATTTTTAGCAGAAAATAATAAACTAAATGCTGCAAGAGCCTTAATTAAACAAGCTAATACTGACAGAGCATTTAATATATATAATTCATTAGCCAGAAAATTAATTGCGAAATATAATACCGTAACCCCTGAAGATAAACGTGCCTTAGATGACAATTTATCTGTTCTTATTGAAAATAATGAGATTGGTCTTTGGGATGTGTCAGATTTATTGTACCCTGCACATACAGCAGCACCTGCAAACCTGGCTAACTTTCAAGCAGACTACCCCAAAATAGCCAAAACTTCCGCCTATCGCGCCTTTGCTGCCATGATCTCTTTGGCAAAAGAAACCTACGCCAGCGACGAAGAACATTTAGTTGCGCTGCGTTTATTGGATGAATATTTAGAAACAGCGCCAAAAACGCGAGTTAAATATTTAGCAACCGGTTTATTGCAAATGCTTATTAGGGAATGGGAGCAACTTCCTATCCCTGCTGCCATTGATTTACCTGTACCAACCACTGAACAAGAAGCCATTGTGCTTTCGCTTTTAAATTATGGTGCGCATATTCCCTTTACCCCGATGATGCCAGGTCCTTTTACGGGAGTTTATGGTTTGGCTGCCAGAAATAACTGGGGCAATGTGCTTAAACATGAAACCATCCTTAAAGACTTCAGCAATAAAGATTATCGGTTGCAAAAAGCGGTGTTAGAAAACTTAGGAAAATTTAACGTTCATGGTATAGCCCCATTAGCACCAAACGCGAAAGAGTTGGCAATGTTCGAAACACTGTGTCCTTATGCTTCTAAAAAGCCGCTAGCACCCCGAGATGTTTATGCACCGCCCTACATGGAGGTTGCATTCATGGTTTCACATATTAATACTTGGATTGGCACGCCCCATGATGCTGAAAGTCACCAACGCTTTTTAACCACCCTCGGTTTATTATTAAAACATGGGTTGGTTGAAAATGTTGAAAGTATTCAACCTGGTTCACATATGTTAAATTTCATTGATGTAAAGACCGGTACGATGTACGATTTGTATCAGTTTATTAAAGATAACCCTGCTTTAAATCGCGGCTTCATGAAAGAAAAGCGTGATGAGCAATTGTTAAGCTTGTATGGGTTAACCAAAGCCATTTTAGCCAAAGAAACCCGCGGCGCAGATCTAATGGAAAAAGTGAAGCATCGTGAAGGCTTTTTGGTTAAACCTAATGAGGGTGCTCCTTTTGTGTACAATCGTTATGGGTTTAAAGATCAACTGAACAATGCACCTAAGAACGTGATGGCAACGATTATGAGCTGGGTTGACTCAGCAGAGGAATTGCCACAGGGAAGAAAAGCACAAACAGCCGATCGCTTAATAAACATTGCTCGTGATAATCTGGCAACAGCACAGCCCGAACAGGCTGGAATGCCTGAGCCAACCAAACGACTGAGCATAAATAAATAAGATCACGTCAATTCCACTGGGCCCTGCGGGGCCCACCCTAAACTTAAACTCTCCTACGGTGGCGTTTGCTGCTGCAACTGTTTTGCTGCGTCCTCAGCCTGTCTGCGTGCCTCTTCTGCTTGCTGGCGTGCTGCCTCCTCGGCCTGTCTGCGTGCCTCTTCTGCTTGCTGACGTGCTTGCTCTGCTTGACGCTGTGCTTCTTGTTCAGCCTGACGACGGGCATCCTCTGCTTGCTGACGTGCTTGCTCTGCTTGACGCTGTGCTTCTTGTTCAGCCTGACGACGGGCATCCTCTGCTTGCTGCTTTGCTGCTTCTTCCGCTTG
>CAZHSJ010000190.1:2755-5239 GCA_964535225.1 Uncultured Candidatus Berkiella sp.
TCTTCTGCTTGCTGACGTGCTTGCTCTGCTTGACGCTGTGCTTCTTGTTCAGCCTGACGACGGGCATCCTCTGCTTGCTGCTTTGCTGCTTCTTCCGCTTGACGACGGGCATCCTCTGCTTGTTGCTTTGCTACTTCCTCTGCTTGGCGACGAGCATTCTCTGCTTGCTGCTTTGCTGCCTCCTCTGCTTGGCGTTTCATCTCGTCTTCTGCTTGTTTTGCAGCCTCTTTTTCTGCTTGACGATTAGCCTCATCTGCCCGTTGTTTAGCTTGCTTTTGTGCTTCTTGCATTTGCTCTTGGGCTTTTTGTGCCGCTTCTTGGTCTCGTTTTTGCTTTTCTTGTTCTTGTTGCTTTAGATTTTCCTCAGCCTGCTTTTTAAGCTCAGCAGCTTGTCTTCTTGCTTCTTCTGCCTGTTTTTGAGCTTCAGCTGCTTGCTTTTTCGCTTCCTCAGCTTGTCTTCTTGCATCCTGGGTCTGTTGTTTCATCAAGGCATCGTTCACAGCACGCTCTTGATCGTGACGTTGTCTGTTTAGCCTATCTTGATGACGGCGCCTTAAGTCTTCTTGATATCTTAATTCATCAAGCAAGTCTTGTTTGCGTCGTTGTTCGTCGCGACGCAATCTGTCTTGCCTAGCCGCTTCTCGTCTTCGCAATTGTTCTCGATATGCTCTTTCATCTCTTGCCTCTTGGTGACGCCTTGCTTCTTCTTTATAAAACTCCTCGCGCCGCTTTTCTTCTCGCCTACGTAACGCTTCGCGGTATTCACGCTCTTTTCTTTCTTGCTCTCTAATGAGGGCTTCTTCTCTTTTTTGTTTTTCTAAACGTTCTTTTTCAATACGCTCCCTTTGTTTTTTTGCTTCAAGTTTTGCTTTGTCGTCTTGGTTTTTTTTGTTAACTTGTGCTTTGGGTTGAATTTTATCTACCAAGGTGTATTTACCTTTTTCGCCTTCATTTGCTTTTAGCTTTTTGTAGTCTTCATAATTTAGCCCTTTACCCGGATCGTTGGCGAGTAGTTTTTGTTTTTCTACAATAGAAACAGGCATAGTAGAAGGGGTATTTAATACTAAAGGATTCACTTCCATGAGGTAAGCGGGCGGCACGCTGAGGGTTCCTTTCCTATCTCCTTGAATACTTGCCAAATTAGGCGCAACAGGAGCAATGGGTGATACAAAGGCCTCTTTTAGCAAATCTTCATGAACAGGAATATTTAATTTTGCTGCCAGCATTGCATCGGTAAAAGCCGCAACGGTTAATGCCGTAATGGCTCTTGGTTCATGCTGGTAACGATAAGCGAACATCGTAGCAGGATTATCAAATAGGGCTGTTAATGCATCGATACTTATTTTAGTATTTGCCAAATTGATTGCTTTAAAAAACTCAAAGCTCACATAAAAGGAAGGTATGTAAACATCCCCTGGCCCCAAAGGAAACCAACCCACAATGGAATTATCATCCATCATCAAGAATGACACTAAGGCAGGAGCATAAATAGCAGGCTCATCACTGGGGCCTGGCACCCAGCACCATTTTCCAGAGACAAATACCCAGCGTCCATAGTGATAAGGCGCAAAGCCCCAAGGTTCATGCGATACCCAAGTCCATCCCCAAGGTTCAATCCATACCCATTGTCCTTCTCGATAAGGCGCCCATCCTGCATCAACCCCTTTGGGCGTCCAAACCATCCCATAGTCAGGAATGCGTTGCCAGCTACCATAATAATCCAAATCCGCATACCCAATCACACTAGGCGATACATTGCTTGCACTGTGTTGTTCTGCAGGAACTTGATCAGCACACCAACGCGCTAATTCATCTTTACTTGCCTTTGATGCAACTTGCATTTTAGATAGATTAGTGCCACTAAATTGGTACGCTTGATCTTGACTTATAAAGTAAGAAGCTTTATCACCATAGATCTCACCCTCACCTTCTATCACGCTTACCGACGTTGTGTTTGCTTCATTATCGACGGTAATTCTATAATGGCCAGGTTGATACGTGTAAAAAACTAAATTCGGTGTATCAATTTCATATTCATGATCAGTTCTTAAATTGCCCACATGTAAATCTATTGTCCCTTGCAGCACTTCTAATTGAACAAGATAATCATTATTATTAAAAATGGAGATCAAACTATTTGAACCAGAGCAGACGGTTGAATTGCTTAATTGCAAGGCAGATAAAGAGGCTTCCTCACTCCAGAGTTTATCCCCTGGAATTAAGGGCCTGTTTCGCTTGGCATCAACCCAGGTTGTTTCCCCTGAGGGAAGAAAACTCACGAAACCTTTTGTATCACTTAACCTGGCAACGCCTATGGTAGGATCAGCTGCATAGGCGTTACTGAAAAAAGTAACGCTCATAAGGCAGGTTAGATACAGCGGTAACTTGCGTTGATGTGCACGTGTTTTCATGTTAGATCCTTGTGATTATTATCAAAGAATCTTAGCATTTTTACTTAATAGAATAAGGGGGTGCTTTGCTGGA
>CAZHSJ010000191.1:0-5224 GCA_964535225.1 Uncultured Candidatus Berkiella sp.
GTTACCGCCGTGAAAGGGCGGTGTCCTAGGCCTCTAGACGATGGGGACCCGGACTAATCGTCGCTCTTTATCTTGATGCTGCGTTGCCGGCGGGTTCTCGCAATGCTCATGTACTATAAGTACACTCCGCTTGCTCGCCCCTTGGCGCCTTGCCTCAAGCTAAATAGCTTGATTATTCTTTTGTGTGCTCTATTTGAGCTTAATTACCAAAATATTATTTTGGTTTGGCGAGAGCTTTCACCCTCACCCGTCGTTGCCTCTGTGGGGCAATGACACCCTCTCCCGCAAGCGGTGGAGGGGATCCAGAGCTTAGCGCTCTGGTGGAGCTAGGCGGGATCGAACCGCCGACCTCTTGCATGCCATGCAAGCGCTCTCCCAGCTGAGCTATAGCCCCGAGATAGAGGCGAGATTCTACGGCGACTAACACCTAGAGTCAACCCTCTGGGAACAACTCATTTTTTAGCGTTAAGGCACTCTCTAAGCGCTGCAAGGATTTCTCTTTGCCAAGCAAAAATAAAGTTTGATCAATAGGCGGTGAAACCGTATTTCCGGTCACGGCAATTCGTATTGGTTGGGCAATTAAACCTAGTTTAATACCTAGCTCTTCTACCACCGCTTTAATGGCATTGTTAATCGGCTCAGGTTGCCAAGTGGTGACCGATTTTAACTTTTCAATAATCGCTAACAGGGTAGCAAAAGTTTCCTGCGTAAAATGTTTATTCACTGAAGGCTCGTCATAAACCACGTCCGCTTCAAATAAAAACTGACTCTTTTGCGCCATCTCAAGCAACGTTTTGCAACGCTCGCGTTGCGCGATAACGATTTGTTCTAAGGCAGGCCCTTTGCTTGTGTCTAATCCCATGCGCTCTAAATGCCAAGCCAATTCTGTGGCTACCTCTTTTTCAGGTTTGGTCTTTAAGTAATGCTGATTAAGCCACAACAATTTTTCAGGGTTAATGGCTGAAGGAGAACTGTTAATTGCATTCACATTAAACAGTTTTATCATTTCATCCATTGTGAAAATTTCAGTATCCCCATGCGACCAGCCAAGGCGAACTAAATAATTGATAAGCGCTTCGGGTAAAATACCTTGCAGGCGATAATCTAACACGCTGGCAGCGCCATCACGCTTAGAGAGTTTTTTGCCATCTGGCCCAAGCAACATCGGCATATGGCCATACAAGGGCACCTTCGCGCCCAAAGCTTGCAGAATGTGGATCTGCCGCGGCGTATTATTAATATGATCATCCCCGCGCAACACATGGGTAATACCCATCTCAAAATCATCCACCACCACGGTAAAGTTATAGGTGGGCGTGCCATCGCTTCTGACTAGAATTAAATCATCTAACTCCGTGTTCTGAATTTCAATATGCCCTTTGACTAAATCGTTCCAGGCAATGGCACCGGTTTGCGGCGTTTTAAAACGAATAACATAAGGCATATTGTCATGCGGCGGATGGGGGAACTTGAGGCAGTAACCATCGTAGCGTGGCTTTTGTTTGGCCGCTACTTGCTGCTCTCTTAACGCGTCTAAACGCTCTTTGGTGCAATAACATTTATAGGCATGCCCTGTTTCAAGTAACGCTTTCGCTACCTGCTTGTAACGATCAAAGCGATGCGTTTGGTAAATAGGGCCTTCATCCCAATTTAACGAAAGCCATGCCATGCCATCTAAAATCACGCGCACCGCTTCATCGGTGGAGCGCTCTCTGTCTGTGTCCTCTATCCGCAAAATAAACTTACCCTGCTGGTTCTTAGACCATAACCAACAAAATAAAGCCGTACGAGCACTGCCAATGTGCAGATCACCTGTGGGACTAGGCGCAAAGCGTGTGATGACCATAAGGTTACCTTAGATGTGAAATGGGAGGTATTTTAACAAAAATATGTGTAGAGATCCCGCTTGATAAGTCCCCCCCCTCATCCGGCCTTCGGCCACCTTCTCCCCCAAAGGGGGCGAAGGGATAAGAAAAGAGATAACGACAGCTTCTCCCAAAAGAGGCGAAGGGATAAGAAATAAGATCTGATGTCCTCTTGCTTTGGTTGTTCATCAAACTTTTGGTAAGATTATCTTCCTTAGCCGTAGGGAGTCACTATGTACCTCGATGAATTTATTGCTTTAGTCATTATTGGATTACTTGGCGCAATTAGTCCAGGGCCTGACTTTATTGTGGTTACGCAATCAAGCCTCAGCTACGGTAAAAAAGCGGGGATCTTTACATCGCTGGGCGTAGCCATTGGCTGTTTAATCCACATTACCTATTGCATTCTCGGCATTGGCGTTATCGTGGCTGAATCTATTGTGCTATTTAACATTTTAAAATATCTGGGCGCCGCTTATTTAATTTATTTAGGCGTTAAGGCGCTGCTCTCTTCCTCTTCACAAAATGCGCTCTATGTGGAAAATGCAGCAAGCATTCAAGCCATTTCCGCTTTTGGCGCCTTCAAAAAAGGGCTGCTGGTTAATTTGCTTAATCCCAAAGTTACGTTATTTCTCTTGAGTATTTTTACGCAAGTAATCGATCCCAACACCCCGCTCTTAATCCAAGCCAGTTTCGGCCTTGAATTAGGTTTAATCGCTTTTGGGTGGTTTAGCTTATTATCCTTTATTTTAAATAACCCCCTTTTAAAGAAAAAGCTCCAAGCCGTGCAAAAATACATTGATAAAGTCCTAGGCGCTTTTTTAATTTTACTGGGCGTGAAGGTGGCTACCTTTAGTCAATAAAGGTTATCTCTTAATTGTTCTATTCACCCTTTGGGGGGTTAGGGTATCCATACTATATTGATCAACAATACCTTTGAGGGTGGGCAAGTCTGTTGACTCCACAACGGCCTTGACGCGCTTTACATAAAGTTCTTTAAAATAATGAATTGTTTTGTTTTCTGCTTGTGCTGGCCCTGTTTCCACCGTCGAGTCAGGATGAGATCTCCTTTTATTAAAAGAAGCATCATATAAAGCCATCTCATCTACTTGCCCCATTCTAAGCTCACTTAGCTTTTTAATATAACTGTCAAAATCTTTCTTTGATTGTACCGTACTTTCAAAACGCTCTGGCGTTAAGTATTGACAATAAGTAATACCACTTGGAAATTTCTGCCTTGATATAATTAACGGCGAAATTTCAGCTAAGAGATCGGGCGTCTTTTGCATTTTTCTTCCATCTTTAATGGTGAAAATCCCACAATTGTTAGGACCACTTTGACGCATATTAAAACTTCGATAGATAAATACCTTGTTACAATCTAATTGCGATCTTTCAATGGCGCTGGTAATAAGACGGTTACCAACTTTCGAACCATAATCCTTACTTATGCCTTCTGAATCCATTTCAATGATATGGTATTGATTGTCTTTTTTAATCAAATGGATGGGCGTCCAATGTGCCTCACCAAAACGCACAAAAACGGTAAATGAAACACCATTTTCAGCAACAGCAAGTATATTAAACAACTTCAGCAAGTGGTTATCTTTTGCAATAAAGGTATCATTTACTTCACCATCTTTTAATGAAAAAAGATGTTGTAAAATGGCAATCCCCTTTGCCGATAAATTAGTCGTAGCATGGGTGTCTTTTGTGAAAAAAGCCGCTTTAGGATAGTCCGTTTCAACATGCGAAATTGTTTCAGAATTTTCACGATGTTTTTCTAAAAATTTAATAAGCGCAATCGGATCTTTGGCTTGAAGATACGTTGAATGGTTTTTGTGCAAAAGAACGATATCACCTGGTTGCCACCCTAATTGCGCAACTAGCCACTCAATACATTGTTGTAATTTGGCTCCATCAATGTGGTTTTTTTCGCCAGCAAAGTCGCCATCATAAGGATCAATGTGAGACACTTGGAAGGCACACTGGTTAGATTTTTCAGTCGGATCTAAGTTTAATTGTTTTTCAAGCAGCGATATCCAAGAAAAAAAGCGCATCACTTGGTTAGCATCTAAATCAAACATGGCCTATGCCCTAACATCGTTGTTTTTTATGACAAGGCGGGACTATATCATTAATTTAGTTGCTTGGCAAAACTGGATTAGGCGTAATTACACCCTAAGTGCGCCTACTGCTACCGATAGTTCGTGTAGGTGGGTCTTTTATTGTAGCCACTTTTATTTCGTTCAATAGGCTTTTTAACGCCGTACTTTTTATGTTATCTAAATTCAAGTTAATTGCTATTTTTTTAAGCTCTAACAAACCACTTCTTGCGTGTGTTTCATCAACTGCAGGTAATTTTGCACAATTTTTAAGTTTTTCTAAAGCACCTATCGTGAGCCGCCCGACCGTATTATCCAAAACAATCTTATTTATTTTTTCATTAAAGTGATTTAGCAATTCAAGATTGGACATTTGCTTTTGCGTCAGATCCGGTTGAACAGGAGGTTTTGCAAGTAAAGGTTGTGCGCGCGACGCTTGATTTGTCGATGCATCTTGAGACGGCCTTGTTGGCGCCCCCAAAATCGTGGCAGCTTCCTTCACTGTTGGTAAGGTTGCCTCAACAGTAATAATCTCTTCTGGATCGGGGGTTATTTGCGATAAGTTTCTTGGAGCATCCACCGTTTGATTAATTCTGTCCACGGTTAAATCATTAGCGTTATAGCGCCCAACAATGTCAGCAAGCGTGGAGAGTGGTGATGTGTTTATCTTTGTATCAGCAACATGCGACATATATTTATCTTTAACCATAGGGATAACTTTACTTTGTTTATCTTTCCCTGTTAACTCAACCCTGGATTTCGTTGACTTTTTAACTTTGCTAAACGAAGCTGCAAGCACCTGCTCCTCAGTTATTTGTGGTTGTCTTATAATTTCATTATGTTTTTTTACATACTGGGTAATGGCCGTTCTGCTTTGAACCACGTTCATATGTTCAACAGGCGTTAAATAATAGGCAAGCTTAACGCCATTTAATACCGTGCTCGCATTTGTTGTTTTATGTTTTATCACATCCTGTAACAATCTTGGGTTATTTTGCATTTTTCTGGCATCCTTTAAAGAGAAAAACCCGCAATTATTTGGCGCTGTCTGTCGTTGGTTTTGCGCTCTAAGGAGAGTAACATCTTGGTCTTTAAGAACACTTTTTAAAACGTGCTTTGGAAGAATAAGATTTTTCGGTGGTAAGTTTTTATCTCGATATGTTCCTAATGAATCCATTTCAATTAAATAATACTTGCCATCACGTTTTTGGCATTGTAATGGCACCCAGTGCGAACCACCTGCTCGGTATATAA
>CAZHSJ010000192.1:0-5172 GCA_964535225.1 Uncultured Candidatus Berkiella sp.
AACGAGGCCGTGCCACATTGCGTTTTTCTCTGTTCAAATAACCACACAAAGTTAGAGTATGCCATACGCGAAAAGGTTTCCTATGAAATAATATTAAATATCAATAAGTTACATAGGGGGGATACTGTTAAGCGTTACAAGGCGCTGGATTGGAAGCAGCGTTGGGGTATTTTACGCAGGCTTGTCCGTAGAAGCGATTGATTAAACATACCTCACCTTTGAAAGGTATTATTGCTTAAAGATAATTGCGCGCAAGCTTCTCTCGCATAGCCTCTTGGGCGACGTCGGGTAAACGAAGCGGGAAGCTCAGGGAAAAGCATTAGTTAATTAACAAAATTGAAGGAGTGATGACATGGAAAAGTGACTTTCTATCGGATATATTATCAACACGTCAACCTTCAGGCTCCTATCAAAATGAATTACAAAGAAATAACCCAACAAAGCTATCAAGCAACCGCTCAAGCCTATGCGACGAATGTCCAGGATCTGGCTCCACTTGAGTCTATCCATAAATTTATGACGCTCTTGCCAGCTAAACCTCGCATTCTTGATATTGGTTGTGGCTCAGGTCGAGATGCAAAGACTTTTTCAGAGCTGGGTGCTAAAGTCATTGGTATAGACTTTTGTGAAAATCTTCTGAACATTGCTAAAGCGAATGCAACCCAGGCAACTTTTCATTTAATGGACATTGAGACCATGGATTTTCAAGAAGCTTCGTTTGATGGAGCCTGGGCTGCTTGCTCATTAATGCACATTGCAAAAGAAAATCTTCCTAGTGTTTTACAAAATATTCACCGGATGCTAACCCCCTCAGGGTATCTCTATCTTGCTATTAAGCAAGGAAAGGGAGAAAAATTAGAAAAAGATTTACGCTATGAAGGAAATATACAAAAATTTTGGTCATTTTATGAAGAAGCTGAATTAAAGCAAGCCTTAATAAATGCACAGTTTAAAAACATTGAATGTGATTTAATCCAAAGGACGCATGATTATCAAACCCATCCCGCATTTAGAGTATTTTGCCAAAAGAAATAAAGAAAAACATTGATGAAATTATATTATGCTAATAGCGTTTGTTCGCTAGCCGTTCGAATAGTTTTACATGAGATAAAGATCCCTTGCGAGTTTGAGGCTGTTAACTTAAAGTCTAAACAACTTCAAAATGGGGAAGATTATTTAAGGATTAATCCTAAGGGCGCAGTACCTGCATTAGTTTTAGATAATCAAGAAATACTCACGGAGAATGCGGTTATTTTACAGTATCTAGCAGATACTTATCATAGCAATTTGTTAGTGCCAATTCCTGATTTTAAAAGATATCGTACTTTGGAATGGCTCAACTTTATCAGCATGGATCTGCATAGATATTGTTCGCCGTTATTTTGGTCTAAAGTACCAGATGAAATTAAACAAAAACTTTACTGGCCAATTTTTAATGCTAAGCTTGCCGTAGTTGAAACGCATCTGCAAAATAATGTTTATTTAATGGGTAATGACTTTTCAATAGCCGACGGCTATTTATTAGTAATTTTGGTCTGGCTTGCTAAATTAAACGTAGACATGAGAACTTGGCCCAATTTAGTACGTTATTTTGAAACATTAAAAAAACGCCCATCAGTGATACTGGCTATGAATGAAGAAGAGCTCACGCAGTATTAATAATAAGGATTAATTTGGATACAGCTTCATCTAACCTTAAACAATTTTTGCTGCAAGAAGTAAAGCCACTTGCAAATGAATGCAATCATCATGTTGATACAGTAGCGCCTTTTTAACAAAATGCTTTCTGACTTTTGTAAAACGTTACCCATTTAAATTAATTTGAAATATAGCCCTTGCGTTGCGAGGGCGCGACGGGAGAGGGATCACGTCCAGGTTATTGAATCCCTAAATTTAAGAATTTTGGTTTAAGATACCTAGTTTTGGGCTGAAAAAGATAAAAAGCAACATATATGTTGCTTTTTGGGCTTGTTTATCGTTGATTGCAACATATATATTGCTAATTTGTATAAAAGCAACTAATATGTTTCTTATAAGCAAAAAGCAACCTATGAGTGTACTATGCATAAATCCCTCATTCAGCAGCTCAAAAGACGGCGTCTGCAACTCGGATTAAAACAAAATGATATGCTATTACGAGTAGGGATCTCCCGTCAGCAATATCAACATTTAGAGTCTAAAGGAAACCCAAGACTAGATACGCTGGAGTTAATAGCTAAAGGGCTAAACAGTGAACTCATGCTCATTCCTAAAGAAAAACTCAATGTGGTAAAAGCCGCACTTGAAAACCACCTCTCGCAAGAGCAACAAAATAAACAAAAGAAAGATATCTTAGAAGATCCCTGGAAAGATCTACTAGAGGATGATCAATGAGCGGCGAAAATACCAATGAAGTTCATGTGCTCAAGCTCACATTGCATGACAAGGAGGTAGGGTATCTGATTGGCTATCATAATGGGCGAAATTGTTTGCATTTTGCTGATAGTTTCAAAGAGGATACGCTTCGTCCAACCTATAGCTTAATTACACACCCAAATTTTCCAAGAGCAGACAAATTGATGGCCCAGCCTTGGGTTAGCAACATCCACCTGCACCCCACATTATCAAATTTACTACCGGAAGGCTCGTTGAGAGAATTAATTGCACAAGGCTTGAAAGTGCACATCGATAATGAATTCCAGATTTTTTCTTACTTGGGTAAAGATTTGCCTGGTGCACTAGTGGCTATGCCACTGGAAGCAGATGAGGTACCAGTCAGTGTTCTGGGTATCTATGGCAAAGTGAGTCCAGTGAAATTCAAGAAAATTCTTAAAGGAAATAAATTTTCGTTAGCCGGTGTGCAGATGAAATTTTCAATGAAACAAAAAGTAGGTCGTTATAACCTATCGAAAGGACATGAGCTTGGTGATTGGATTGTCAAAACACCTTCAACAAAACATAAAGATGTGGCCGCCAATGAATTTACGGCGATGACATTAGCTTCGATGGTTGGCATCGATATACCGCAAATCAAATTAGTTGAATTGAGTAAACTCGAAAACTTGCCGAAAATTAACCTGCCAGATGAACAGTTGGCATTTGCAATCAAGCGCTTTGATCGCGAGCACAATAGGCGAGTTCACATGGAAGATTTTGCACAAGTATTGGTAAAATATCCAAGGGAAAAATATAACACTGCTAACTATGAAAAAATAGGCAAAATTCTCTACGAATATTCAGGTGATGGTTTAGCCGATGCACAGCAATTTGCTAGAAGGCTGCTTGTTAATATACTTCTTGCCAACGGTGATGCACATATCAAAAATTGGAGTTTGCTCTATTCAGATCAAATCACGCCGAGGCTTTCTCCTGCCTATGACATTGTCACCACTTGCGTTTACATCGAGGATGAAAGGGATTTTGCTCTCAACCTAGGAAAAAACAAAGATTGGTATAAAGCAACATTTGATAATTTTGAATATTGGGCTAAGAAGGCAGGTATACCTTGGCGTGCAATAAATCCTCATCTTAAAGACACCATTGAAAAAGCAAGAAGCCTATGGCCGCAGGCCCTGAAAAACCTACCTATGAATGAAGATCATAAAAAACTGCTCCAGAAGCATTGGGAAAAATTGCAACAAGATTTTAGAATTAGATAAAAGGCAGCTCTATATTGTTTCGGCCAAGGCCCAACATTCATAATATAAAATCATCAATGTATATGATGAGATTTAATTTGCTGGGCCGATGGCCCAGCCTACGCTTGCTACAAATTATGAGAGATTAAGCACAGCGTTAGGCTCAAAGCCGCTCCCTTCTTTAACGGGAAGTTACATTACCTTCTTTAAACAGTTATACAATCCAATATTAAGGGAACAAGAAGTTCCAGTCTCACCAAATGAAGCCTTGGCGGTTATCAAAATGATACATCTTTGCGAAAAGAGTAATGATTTACAAAGATGGATTGAAGGAATTTAGTGAAAGAAAGGAACATAATGCCTCGCGATTTCTCCTTGCATTTAATTAGATCTAAATCCTAAGTAAAAGTGAAGCGGGTATATGCATATTATATAGTCAAAGATTTTCAAATTTATTTAAAGTTCAAGTTGACATTCAGCTGTATGTATAAGAGTATTAGATTAGCTAACTTGTAATAAATCTGGAGCATAAAATGAGAGAATTATTGTTAAACGAGGTTAATACAGTCGCAGGTGGTGCTGACGATGTTGTTAATTTGTTAACGGATTTCAGCCCTCATATGCAGGTTGTGCATACCACTAGCATTGGAAAGGATGAAAAAGGTAACGCAGTATGGACCATAGATGGCGATTTAAATCAAACTTTGGTTGAAGCAGTCATAATTGGGTTTGAAATTTGGAAGAAATTTCGAAAAAGTAAGTAGTTTTTTTGGTGGGTTTCTAAAGATATTCATTAGCTAAGATCCCATCTTTTTATTATTAAATCGTAGGATTTGGGCGTCATCTATGCAGCTTATCAAAGCAATAAAGCTTAAAGTTCTCATGATCAAGGAAATCTTTGCTCAGAAAAGAAAACCTAATCTGGACTATCACAAGGGAATTGAGACTGAAATTATAAGCTTAAAAGAACAGCTAACAACAATTGAAAGAAAATATGTTAAAAAATACAATGTAATTCATGATGGATTAAATTCAAATTCAGAAAATCAATCTTCTATAAATGAATATCATCTACAAATGCCTAAGAATATAGAATCAGTAAGAGAAGAAATACTGAGGAAATTGGATATTTATTGTAGACAGGTTGAAAGAGAAAGTGACCGAAAAGCCATTACCGGCAGTATAACGATTTGGTCTTTATGGTTATGGCTCACGCGTTAAGAAAGAAAAGAAAGCAAGTAGGTTGTGCCAAGACCCAACATTCATAATATAAAACCACCAATATATTTAAACTACGCTGGTAATATGATGAGATTTTGTGCCGGGCCGTGATCCTGCCGACGCTTGCTTTTTAGATTTTTGATAGGCGCAAACAGGTTGCGCCCCTACGTGCAGATTTGAAGAATGGATCCTCATTTAATTGAAGGTGGCGGGGATCCCATCCACAATTTTAGCCCAAGAAAGCTCTCTTTGAATGGTATTATTGCTTAAAGACAATTGCCCGGTTGCGCCAATAAGATTACCGCCAGACTGCAAGCGATTAAAACTGGTGCTA
>CAZHSJ010000193.1:0-5127 GCA_964535225.1 Uncultured Candidatus Berkiella sp.
AGTTAAATTTAAGTTGTAAAATATCGTTGGCAACATTCGTTACTTCACGAATATTATCGTAGAAATTACCAATCCCTATTTGTAAGGGTTGTGGAAAATAAGATAAATAAACATAAGACACTGGCTTAACAACAACGGTATCTACCGTTTTGTTAAATTTAAACGTAGCACGATTTAATCCTTCAAAGGGATCATCAATATGGTTAGTTTTTTGTGTTGATGCGCATCCCTGTGTAAAACAGGCTATGCCTATTAATAGTGGCGCAATGCGATGCAACATAAATTTATCCATCCCAGTTATCTTTATTTAGTTTAGATCGGTATTAGGCAAGTACAATCTTTGTGCAAAAAAAAAGCCCTGTAAAACAGGGCTTTTTTATCTCTATTCAGATTACCACTGAACTTGGCCTCTGAGACCTAGCGCATCAACGTGATGAGCTGAAGGAATGGAGGTTCTAACGTAGTTAGCTAAGAATCTAACGTTGTCATTTACCCACCATGTCAAGCCAATTGTTGTTGAGTGCGCACCACCAATAATATCGTTGATACTCGTAGAGGTGAGGTAGTTGTTACCTGCTGAAGGTGCAGGGTTACCTGCAGAATCAACAGCACCATTTGGTACAAAGTCAATGTACTGGAATCGACGGTTAGCAGCTAAGTTTGGATCATCGATGAACTTAGCAAAGCTCTGTCTTACGCCAATTTCCCAGGCACCTTTACGGGAGTTAGGATGAACACCACCGAAGGTTCCGCTGTCAAAGTCATACTCTCTGGTTTCGCCAGTGAGAACGTAGGACAATTGAACATAGTAACCATAGTAATCTAAGTCACCGGGAGGGTTACGAAGATCGAACTGTGGATAGAGCTCTTCACGATCAACGTTAGCGATCATGTATTCACCTTGAACAAGCAAGGGTCCCCAACGACCAGCGCCTTCTAAGCCCCAAACATTATGACTATCTACTGAGTTTGGCGGAATATTGGTGAAGAAACGTGGGGTTTGACGCGCACGTGCTTCAAATCCAGCAATGTAGTTAAAGTCATTGGCATTTGCATGCAAGGTTTCATAGCGCGCTGCAATACCAGCATGATAAACGGTGTAGTCATCATGCACAGGTGAGAAGGTTAATCTTGCACCAATACCGGCATCATCGCTACCTGGTACGCTGCTGAAAGGACCTGTGCCTGCAATGGGTGGGTTACCTGCAACGGTAGGATGTAATGGTGGCTGTGAAATCACATCACCTGTTTGACGTGAACCTGCGATTTGCGGGTGGTAAACAGCTGCAGCCAATGTGAACATGTCACCATGCCATTCACCATAAAGACCTAAGCCCTTATCTGGTGCGAATGCGCTGGAAGCCAAGGAAATTTCCATGAACATGTTGTCATTAGCACTTTGCCAGTTTTCCAAACCAAATGGAATACTAACTTGACCTAAAGCGAACCAAAGGTTTTTGCAACCGCTGTAACCGATGAACGCTTCACCAAAGTTTGCATTAACAGAACCCGTTCTGTCTCTTAAATCGATATCGAACTTATAAACCCAATCATGGCCTACGCCACCTTTAAGGGTTACGCGGCCAGCCCTAATATGGCCACCGCTTGGAAAGGAATAATTTCTGTTGGAGGGATCTTCATTATCATCATTGAAGAAGACTTGATCAAAGAACAATCTTCCACCGATTTTAAACCAGTAGTTATTTTCATCAAGTTCGAAAACTTCCAGGCCACCTTTGGTGTCAACCGTCATACCAGCAGCGAATGCTGATCCCGAAGCGACGGCACCAAGGCCCGCTAGGGCCAACACGGCCAATTTACTTTTTGTCATTTTGCTCATCTACAATCTCTCCCATTGGAATGCATAACGGCTGAATGTGCTAACCGAAAAAAAAAGGGTGGTAATCCTAAAGCAGTAAACCGCCCTCAGATAATAACGAATCATACTATAACGCTGTTTGCATTACTTGTTCAATACGCTAAATGATAAATCATCTCTGATCTACGAGATCGCATCATGTTAACAAAATTGTTGCAATACTACAAAACTTCTTGGCTAGTCTTGTTTTGCCTTGGGCGGCGTTTGATCTTTTCGCCATAAGCCGTTGATGGATATACTTTGCCATCCCCATTGCAACCACTTTATAAGGGAAAAAGCAAGCCATAAGGCCCATAGCAACATCAAAATACGATAAACATATAGTGGTAAGGAAACTACCCAAGATTGTGGGAGCTCGCTTACCGTCACATCCTGGTACCACTGTAAATCATATTTATTAGCGTAGATAGTGAGTGGTTGGATATTTTCAATATAAGGTGAACCCAGTTGCATCTTGGGTGAGCCTAATAATCCATTTGATATACTTGTAAACAAACTAACTATAAATAATAAGGTTAGGAAACCTAAACTTACCTGAATTACATTAAATGCCGTTTCACCAATATGTTGGCCAATCTCCCTTCTTTTATGCATTGCAAAAAACCAGGCGATAACAAAAATTACCGCTAAAGGCGTTGCAACACAAAGACCTATACCGAGTAAAAACCATTGCACGGCATTTAACGGGATGTCCTTTATTCTGGCAAGGGCAATAGAAATAACAAGCATCACCAGTAGCACACCCCAAATTAATACGGCAGGGCCAATCGCAGGGCCGCCAAGCCATAAAATCCAGCGATCTTTACCTAATTTGACGTTGGTTAAGGCGTTGCTGCTTGAAATGTGTAAATCAACCACGGGAGTAACAAACCGGTTCTGAATCCCCTGTGCTGATTGCCATTTTACTAATACCGTTTGTGTGCCAGGATAAATAGGTAGCGCGATCTGGCCTTCTTTTGCATTAATAGGCTGGCTCTGACCATTAATAAAGACATCTTGCAAAATGGTGTCTTTAGGAATTTTTATCGTATGATTCCCCCCTAAACTACTGCGCGCCGTAAAGTTCAATATATTATCGGTCGCGCGTTTACCGGGAGTCACTTCCAAACGGCTATTTTCTATTGTTAAAGTATCACCCAGAACCGCTTGCGGTTTACTTACCGCTATTGTTAATTTTTCATCTGGCCAAGGATACCAAGTGGGAAACCAACGCCCTTGGGGATTTTTTTGGTGGATAATCGGTATACCTTCGAAGGTACAATGCCATTGACTAATCGCGTCTAATTGCCATATTTCTTGCACTGAAGGTGAAGACATTGCCGTTAAATTAATAGCTGGGATAATATTAAGTTTAGTTTTCCATCTTAAGCTATCTTGATTTTCACCTAAAGAGACAATCGCTTTTTTGTCGACAATTTCGACACTTTCGGTTAACACCTGCTCATTCTCTAATAAGGGGATCTCAACACGTATGCCGCCAGCGAGTGGCGCCACTCTTTTTACGTCATACTCTATTTCCCAGTCAAACCCTAGTTTAATAATTCTATTAATGCTGACAAAGGAAGGGATCCTACCTGCTTGTATGGTTGTTGTGGGCTCTTCTTTGGCGACATTACTTCTGGTGAGATAAAAATTTTCAGCTTGAAGCTTATTTCTAAAAATACCCTCAACACTCCACCCTTTAGCTAGTACGGTTACCCATTTTGGTTTTAAGGGAACGAAAACTTCGAATTTGTCTTGTGAACCAATTGGCCCTTCAACCAAGATCTCATGCACACCTTCGGTAAGTTGTAACCATAAGTTGCCATCTATTAACTGAAGTTCTTTCGCTGGTTGTCCGTCAACAAGAACCGTTCTTGGCATCCATTTACCCATACTACTTGGCAGCGGCAAGGCAACTGTTGCTGCTAAATGCACGGTTGCTCTCATCGTTAATTGATTTTCAGATGCTTCAATTTGCATCTTGGAAATTTCAGCACAATCAGGAATACAATCTGGCGCCTTGATTAACCTCTTTTTTAACTCTTCCAACATAGGTCTATCTGGTAACTGGGCCATAGCCTTTGTGCTGCTAAACAGCGTCATCATGAGTAGCACACTGCCCAATATTGAAGCAACTGATGCTAATACTTTGCCTTGATCTTTAGGTGCTTTATTGTCCTCGTGGGGAGCCCAGATCCGTGTTAAACCATAAAATAACGCAAACATTAAACCAACTTGTAAAAATTTAAGAATAGAAATCACAAAGCTGGGTAGTATCCAAAGTGTAATTTTTTGATCTTTTAACACAGGTCCATTCCATATTAACTGAGACATATCCCATTTCCATGTTGGTATACCAGGGCCGGTTTGAATTTTAGCGTTAAGATCATATTCTTCTAAGGGAGGTTCTTGCGCACCCAAATCCATGATTTGACCTTCCATCATTGCTTTGCTTTGGCTCGCTAATTCTCCCGCTTGCCCTAAGGCAGCACGTGGGGAAGCAGGTAATGAAGCTATATTTTGCACCCTTTCCCGTTGCTGCATATCATAATAGGCCGCATAAGAACGGTTAGGCGCCGTTAATTGTGGGTAAATTGCCTCTCGTATTTGTTTCACCATAAAAGGTAAAGCAATGAGCACTAATACAACAAAGCTCACACGAGAATAGTAAAAAAATAATTTTCGCATTTGCCCTTGTGGCAATACTTTATAAAGCGCTAAAGCACCAATGAGGTTTAACCAACTATAAATAGGTGCATTTAATTCACGATAGGTTAATATCAAGGTAATTAAGGCAATAGCACCCCAGGTTAATCCAAGTAATTTCGACACCGCTGCCGCCATAATCAAGACTAAAAATAAATCTAATAACGTCCATTCTTGGATCCACGCATGGGTAACCGTATCTGCCCCCCACGCCCCTAACAACTTCCACCCAGGTGGTAGGTACAATATCGTTGACAAAGCGCGTACATCAAAATCCCACCCAATTGCAGGTAAACGAAATGGTTTACTATTAACCTGGCTCACGGACATTAAATTAACCGCGCCTTGCCGCACTTCAATGCCTGGCGCTGAATCTGCAGATAATTGTGTGATTAATTTATCTTGCCCATCGATAGTGACTCTTTTTAGTGCAAAAGGTGCCGTTGTTTGCAAACGCCAGGTATCATTTACATTTCCAACAACCATGTCCTGAGCAATAAAACCATTTCCTTTAAAATCCAACCATAAATTTCTGGTTATGCTGAGATCGCTGGGGTGAT
>CAZHSJ010000194.1:0-5116 GCA_964535225.1 Uncultured Candidatus Berkiella sp.
AAAAGTGGAAGCCCCTAAATTAAGCACATTCGGATTAACCGTTGCTGTAACACCATGAAGCTGTGTGCTTGAATTGATTGCCGTGGAAATGGAGATGGCACTGGCCGCATTATCGCTGGTAGACACGATGTCTGAAGACGCAAGGGCAGCCGTAATAGGGGTACCATTAATGGTCAAGTCATTGAGATCTAAGGTTTGCATGGTGCCTACCGTTACCAAACCTGGCGTTGTGCTGGTAACGGGGCCAGGGCCATAATAGGTTGGGTGGCTGGTAGGGTTGCTAGGAACGTAACCCCCTGATGAGTTAAATACAATCGTAAAAGGCGCAGGTAATTGGCCCGAACCGTAAGGTACAGGTGGAGGGCCACCAGGTACAGGCGCCGCAGGTGGCGTTACATCGATGCCATCAATCCCAACATACACACGCCAGGTGTTTAATTCATGCGCTTTAACATAATAAGACGTAATAATATGAGAGTTACCCAAGCTATCGTAAATAGTTGTTGAGGTAGACGTATTAAAACTGCTGGGATCTGGTGGCTGTGTTGGAGAAAACCCAGTTGCAAAAGCGGTTACGGGTGGCTCTGCCGTTGCATCTAAGTTAACGTTTACATTCACACTGCTTGTTGGCAAGGGGGGTAAGTTTGCTTTACTTAAACGAAGATCGCCTTGGGCACCCGTGATGTTACCTGAAGCATCGGCTAAATAACCTTGCAAACGGTGATCGCGGTTATTAACGACGAAACCGTTTTTATCTACCCCAAACGCACCTGCGCGGGTATAACTGATTGCACCGTTATCACTTAATATATAAAAGCCCTGGCCGCTTATCGCCAAATCGAGGTTGTTATTGGTAAACTCAATTTGTCCTTGGGTGAATTGCTGTTGCACCCCGGCTAACACCACACCAGAACCAATGGCAGAACCTGCCACCCCTAATGCTGAATTTGCATAAATATCTGCAAATTCTGCACGGGACTCTTTAAATCCCGTAGTGGAAACGTTAGCAATGTTGTTGCTCACAACACTTAACTCATTGGAAGTTGCTTTTAAACCACTAAGCGCCGCGTTAAAATCCATGTTATTTTCCTCTTAACTGCTAGCTGATTGTTTTAATATCGTTAATTGAAACTTTGCCAAATCCTGACACATTTAATGTCATGGGCTGACCATTTTTATTAATAGTCACGCTATCTACATTAGAAGCGATATAGGTATCAAACTGGTTTAATGTGCCATCTATATGTGCTTTAGCAACAAAACGGTACGCACCCGCAGGCACGGGGTTGCCATTTTCGTCTGTACCATCCCAGTTAAAGGCTAAATCGCCTTTACTTTGTGCGTTTAAATCATATCTTTTAATCACTTGGCCATAGGGATCTTGAACTTCTAACACCAAATCATTCACGGCTCTGGGTAGTTCAATGGCGCCTGAAACTTTGCTCCCGGGTAAATGTAACCCTACATCGGTTTTCACCTGCACCTTTTTGCCAACTAATGAGGTTGCCTGCATGGCTTGGGATGAATTAAGTGAATCGGCAATTTTAGTG
Organism: Uncultured Candidatus Berkiella sp.; assembly: GCA_964535225.1. Lineage (GTDB taxonomy): Bacteria > Pseudomonadota > Gammaproteobacteria > Berkiellales > Berkiellaceae > Berkiella. The sequence goes on from CAZHSJ010000194.1 coordinate 1,551, forward strand.
AAAGCAGATTCCATATTCTTGATCCCTTCAACCGTGCTAAATTGAGCAAGTTGTGCTAAAAAATCTGATCCATCTTGTGGTTCAAGGGGATTTTGATTTTTTAACTGTGCCACAAACAGTTGCAAAAACTCATTTTTTTCTGTTTTATCTTTTTCAATGGTTACAGGACTTCTTAACCCAAGTTCTTGTAAATTGACATTTCCTAAACCGCCAGTATCCGTCATATATCACCTTATCTTCCAAGGGTTAGCGCATGTTGCATTAAATCTTTTGCTGAGTTTAATAATTGAACATTCATTTGAAAGGATCGCGATGCTTCAATCATATCGGCCATTTCTTGAATAATGTTCACATTCGAGAGGTAAACAAAGCCATTTTCATCTGCTTTAGGGTGCGTTGGATCGTAATTCATTTGTAAGGGTTTATCGCTGTTAACGATTTGATCAACCTTAACACCATTCACAAGGCCCGTATCGCCCATTTCCCCAGCGATACGCATTTGAATCGTAGAAAATAAAGGGTGTTTAGCTTTATAGGCATCATCCGGGCTTGAGCCTACTGTTTCTGCATTGGCTAAGTTACTTGCAATGGCGTTTAAACGGATGTTTTGCGCGCTCATGGCTTGGCCTGCAATATCGAAAATACTAAAGGAGGACATAATTATTCACCTCTGATTGAAAGCATTAAATTTTTAATTTTGTTATCTAAAAATCTTAAAGAAGCCATATAACGCATGCTGTTTTCTGTAAACTTACTGTTTTCTACTTGAGTATCTACTGTGTTTCCATCTACCTTCATTTGTAAGGGAACACGATATTTAATATCTGAATCCACTAAAACACTGTCATCGGTAATATGATGTGTATTAGTGGTAACGAGTCTTTCAGGGGAGCCATTGGCATTAGCAAGCGCCGCTCTGAAATCGATATCTTTAGCTTTATAGCCTGGGGTATCAGAATTCACTAAATTTGAAGCCAACATTTCACTGCGCTTTGCGCCAACCGCTAAGGCTCTTTCATGTGGTCCAAAAATACTTTCTAAATTCATAGGCTGCTCCCTTTGTTGCTTTGATAGGAGCAAGTTCAATGCCAAAATATTTTATGTTTATTTTTCAATGTGTTACTTCAAATAAAGTCGTTCAAACTTAAAAAAATAGGCAAAGCTTTTCCGCTTAACGCATTTGCAATTCCGGTATATTTTACTAGTGTTGGGATTAACAACTTGGCATAAAAAATGCTGGCATTAAGACAAAGTCAACAAATTTGTCGACATTTTGACATGGTGTTTTATGGTAAAAATGAGCAAAATACTTATCGGATGGCTGGCAATACCGTTTGCCACTTTTGCCAATCAAGAATTAGCGCAAATCGATAATTTAGTAAAAACCTATGTAGAGAATTCTCTGGCTCAATTTTATGAGCATACGGCTGAATATAATGTTCAGGTTGGCAGCTTAGATAAAAACTTAAAATTATCTGAATGCCAGGAGCCTTTAAAGCCTGAACTTGAATTTGGCCGCATCAATCAGCACTATTTAACGGTTAAGGTAAGCTGTGAAACCCCTAAAAAATGGGCTATTCGCGTGCCTGTGAAAGTGCAACTCTTTAAAGAAGTGGTATTAACTGCACGTAACATACAGCGAGATCAACTCCTTACCGAGCAAGATGTTAAATTTGTTCGCACCGATGTAAGCCAATTAAGCGATGGCTACTATGCCAGCATGGATGAATTAATTGGGTATGTTGCCACTAAACCTATTTCTTCTAATGCCATTATTATGCATCATATGGTTAAGCAACCCGTTTTAATTCATCGTGGTGAAACGGTTAAATTGGTGGTCAAAGCCCCTGGTTTAACGATTGAAGGTACAGGCGTTGCACAAAGCGACGGCACTAAGGGACAGCTGATTAGAATTAAAAATACGCGCTCTAACCGAATGGTTGAAGCAACGGTACAAGAAGCTGGGGTTGCGGCGGTAAGTTTATAGCTTAATATGTATTTCTGTAAAAACAGGGAGTAGGTATGTCTATTAAAATGAGTTCATTAGCTGATAACACGACGTTGCTTGAAGACAACAAACGCACTGTTAAAAAAGCCCCTATTGTAAAGCAAGAAGAAGCGCTTGCGGTTAAACCCAATAAGCCTTCGGCTTTGCAAAAAATTCAACAACGCATTAATGAAACACCCGTTATCGATATGGATAAAGTCAATGCCTTTAAGCAAAAATTGGCTAATAGAGAATTTACGGTTAATGCCTATCGATTAGCTGATAAATTATTGGGGTTTGAGAGTGAGATCTTCCCTGCCCTCACTTCCAAAGAGAAATAGCAATGAACGATTCTGACTTGAACTTATTTGAAAAAATGCTGCATGATTTGTATGCGCAATTACAGCAGTTTTTATCTACATTAGAAGCAGAAAAAGCATTACTAGAAAGCAACCAAACCGATGCGTTAGATGATAGTTTGGCTGCTAAACGCGTGGTGATTGAATCGCTTGATCAGTTAACAGCCCAATGCCATTCTTTCTTCGAGCGTTTTGCCAGTGCTTTTAATGAAAATAGTGTACTACGCATGGTGGCACAGTTTCCGACTAACAAACAATTGTATTTAGTTGAATTATGGAATGCGATAAAAGACTTGCTCAAATCTTGTGATAAAAAGAATTTAATCAATGGCGTAATGATTACCACCCTAAAAAACCATAATGATAATTTACTCACCATTTTAACCAACCGCCCTAAAGAAACGGTGTATGGTAATCAGTATAAAAAGTCGCAATTAGCTGTTTCCACCCAAGAGCATAAAGCATGAAATGGTTAAATAAGCTTCTCCTTTTTGGAAAGAAGTTTAAACAAAAACCAAAATCTCAAAAGCTTCCCGTATTAAATAATGGCCCTTACTACGATAAACTATTGAACACGCTAAAGCGCGAACGTTCGAGTCTTTCGATTAAATTTGAGCAATCTAATGAGCCTTATGTTTCTATGTTGCTGGATGTTGATCCTAACCGCCAATTTATTATTTTAGATGAAATAAATTCACCCCTTGGCCACCGCTTAGCCTGCCTGGGTGAAGAATTTGTGGTAACAGCAAAAGAAAATGGTATTTTTATTTTTTTTCATTCAAAGGTGCTAGATTATGGCTCTATTGAGGGCATTACCTTTTACCGCCTCCCCTTTCCTAGCCACATTGAACTTTTACAAAGAAGAAGTACCCAGCGTTTAAAAATACCTGCTGATATTGCCTTAACAGCTAATTTTTTGTTGCCACATATTGGTGTGGTGAGAGCTAAAATTTTAGATATTTCTTTAAGCGGGTTGCAATTAACGCTGCCACGCAACTTAAAGAGTTTGTTTGATAATGTGAACAAGATAGATCACTGCCGCTTGGTAAGCCCCTTTTTACCTGCCAGTGAGTTTTCTTTAGAGGTGAAGCATTATCATTATGATGTAAGCGTTCAGCGGACTTTTGTCGGCTGCCAGTTTGCTAATCTAGACAATACGGGGTTAAAGTTCCTCTCCCTGTTAACCAGCCACCTTCAGTTGCCCTTGGCCTTCAGAGATC
>CAZHSJ010000195.1:0-5103 GCA_964535225.1 Uncultured Candidatus Berkiella sp.
AGTTCGGGAGAGGGTCGCTTATGAGAACACTATTCCCGGAGCTTGTCTATTATTTAAATTTAATTTATCTAATAAAATCATAGAAACTGACGAGCTGTATTGCGTTGCGCAATTTTATTCATTATATTTCCCACATCATGCGTCAGGGAAGTTAAGGAGTAGACCATGCAAACACAAGTAAGTGATCATATCTTTTTTCAATTTACATATCCTGCCTTTCATTCAAAAAGCATAAAACTGCTGAACTATTCATAGAAATCATTATCTAACTGATTTTTACAATTCACCTTTTTATTCACATTGAAGTCATTCAAGGAGTTCGTATGGCTTTAACAATAATGGACTATCAGCAAGCATTAGAAGCAGAAGATCTTAACGCCATTCTGGCTTTTGCAACTAAAAGCCCTTTCAAAAACCATATTCACGAATTTACCAATTCAAAAGGCGAAAATGCCTTTCATCTTGTTGCAAGCTTAGGAAAATGCGCCGATATTGATTTACTGATGAGCATGCCTAATGCCCTTGGGGCACTGAATGCGCAAAATAAACAAGGGCAAACCCCGCTGCATATCGCTTGTGAAGAAAGCAAATTTTTTATGACTAAAACTCTGCTTAAGCATGGGGCATTACTTACCTTAGCAGATAATGAAGGTAATACGCCTTTGCATGTCGTTAGCAACGGCGGCCCGCAACGAATGGTTGAACTTATCTGTTCATATGTGAAAAATCATAATAAATACAAAAAGGCAGAAGATAAATTTTATTTTAATACAAAGAACCATCAACATAAAACACCGATACGTTTGGCAAAAGAAACTCAGCCCAGATTAGTTTCCAGCTTAAAAAGATATGGCGCTAAAGATCCGTTTGATGGCGCTAAAAATTGTCTTTATAAAAATGATATAACTTCTTTTTTTAACCTGCTTAACGAAGATCCTTTTATTGTTAAGGATAGTGATAAAGACGGCAACACACTGGCACACCATGTTATTTTATCTTGTTGCCATTTTGCAAAAAGCATTTTAGAGAAAATGGCCTCTCTTGGTGCAGACATAAACCGCTTTAATCAGGCTCAACAGACACCATTACATTTATTTTCACAAATAGGGTTAAAAACCAGAGCGGCTGAGGCCTTAACGCTGGAAGAGTTATTACATTTAGGAGCAAATCTTAACCAAGCAAATAAAGAAGGATTGAGGGCGATACATTATGCGGCAAGTCAAAATAATCTTGCCGCGGTGGATGCCTTAGTTAACAATGGCGCTTTTGCAGACTGCGTTTCTAACGATGGGTTAACCCCGCTTCATATTGCCGCGCTTTATCAACAGTTTGCTGTTTTTAAGCATTTAGTTGTAACACATCAAGTTCCAATTCATAGTGAGACTTATCCCAGTGCCTCCAGATGGTTTAACCTATCAAGTGCGCCATCATTGCGTATTACCCCTTTATGGATTGCGTTATATCATCAAAATACGCGCTTTGTTGAATGGATTATTGAGCAAAGCATCCTTAAAAATGAGTTAAGCGCCCTTAATAGGGTACGAACCCTGCAGGGTGACACGTTAGTTCACTTTTTTGTTTTGCAAAATAACCCAGATAAACTGAAACAGGTTATTGATTTAGGGTGCAACCCCTTTGTGCCAAATAGGCAAGGTTACACACCGCTACATTATGCTGCCAAAATGGGAAATAGTGCCGCCGTAAAGCTTATTCTAGCAGCCGTTAAACCAACCACGTTGTTTGAAAGAACGTTTTATAACACCTTTGATATTGAAGCGAAAACCAACGATGGCAAAACCGCTTGGCGATTAGCGAAGGAAAATGATCATGAAGCAGTGTGCGGCTATTTACTTTTAAACGGTGCCAAAGAAGCCCCCATCCTACTTGCTTCAAATAATATTTATCAATTTATACAATCGCAAAACGAATTTGCAGATGAATTAGAAAAAACACGCACCTATCAAGGGATCAATACCGGCTTTATGTTTTTACCCACGGCAATAAGTTTAACGGGGGGCCCTGTTACTGCGGTGATTACCTTTGGCGCGCAGCTCGCCTTATTTGGTGCGCCCATGCTAAAAAGACTTGGATCAAAAGCCTATTATGCTACAAAACCACGCCTGCACAATCATACGCATTGGACGCTAGAAAAAGCATTAGACTACGCATCCTATGTTCCGGGTGCCTTACTTGATGCCATGAACTATAGCGATTGGTGGAGAAACCCTGTTCGACGAAGCGCAGGCATAGCTGGCAGTTATCTTTTTGCTAATGTTGGCGCCTCATTTACGGATAATAAAGAAATGCTGGGCGCAATCTATGCTTTTGGTAAGCAGGGTGGCTTTTATGCCGTTGATGCGTACCACTATTATGCCCAATTGCAGGATAACCCTGCACTTTTAGAGCAGCAAAACGACCAAGAAATCCTCAAAGGCTTAAACATTTGGGGAAGCTTGCTTGGAAAAGAAGCAGGTGAAACGTTTATTGGCGCACTCCATAGCGTGATTGATCTTAGAAATACGCTATTAGGAACTATAGGGGGTTTTGAACATAAGTTAGCTAATCTTGGCAACGATTATATAACGGAATGTAAAGCGTTATTAGAAGGCTTTGAGAGTTTTCAACATATTAAAGCCGTTATTGACACGAGCACTTCATTGTTACTCCCCTATCAGCCATTCATGGTGGTACCCCAAGCAGCCAGGGCCATGATTAAGCCTGTTACTGAGCTCCACGATTGGATACAGAGATTACCTCAAGAAATAGAAGAATGGATTTACCATCATGCTATCCCGGAGTCTGATTACCAGCGCTATGCCATTGCTTACTTACAAAAAGTGAAAGTGGCACTAAAGCTGGCACAGCACAGTGATGTACTTAAAGCGCAAGAACAAGCGCAGGCAATTTTCACGGAAGCTGAAAAAGCATTTAATGAGGCAGCAGAGGCAGGCAACCTGTGCGATAAAATCCAAGATACCTATGATAACGCTAAACTTGCTCTTGAGAGTGCCAATGAGCAAGTAAAGCAAAGCGCTAATGCGGTTGAGCAATGCGATAAAATTGCTCAAACAGCCTGGGAGGCAACCCCAAAGGGTGCGTTGGAGGCAACCTTAAATGAAGCGCAAGCCACACAAACAGAAGCGTTATTTAACGAAGCATATTTGCAACTTAAGCTTGATAAAGCCATTGAGACGGGTAACGCGGATGAGCAAAATGAGTTTACGCTGAAATTGCAAGCGGCAAAAGAAGAGGCAACCAAAGCAGCTCAGCAAGTTCAAGAGGCAGAGCTTGCCTTACATAGCACTTTGACTTCCTTTGAAAAAACACATTTTGCTAAAACGCAAAATCTAAGACGTGAAATGGTAGACAAGGCGCTAAATGAGTATAAAGAAAAAACGACAGAAACGCTCACTCAAGTTGCTCTTTATCAGTCACTCCAAGCGCAGTTAAATGAAGCGCAAGTGGCGTTAGTTAATTCACAGCAAACAGAGGAATATTTATTATCTGAGTTAAGAAAAGTTGAAAAAGTGCTGGCCTCCCTTGGAAACCCTGGGCCTTTTGTTGTTTCGTATGCGGTAACGGAGGCATTATTGAGCTACTGTGATGGCCAATCGGTTGCCAATTATATTATGTATAAAATTGTTGCAACCGGCGTTATTTCTTATGAAGATCTGTATGCGCGGATGAATAGCAGTTTATTAAATGCTTATTCTAGCAAACATCGATGCGACAAACTAAATGAAGTGGTTAATCACCATTGGGCGATGTTATGGGTTGATTATAAGTATAATTATGTGGTTGCACAGCAAAGTTTACTTGAGAAAATTGGTAATGCGAAGAGTGAATTACAAGAATGCCAAAGCAAAGTTGAACAAAGCAAAGAAAAACTGGGAAATCAGGAAAAAGTAATTCTGCCATTATTGGCGCAAGATCAGCAGGCAGCCTTTTTGAAGTCTATTGAACAAAATCAGCAGCATACTGACAATCAATTATGGCATGCAAGCCACCCTGAGACAGACATTAAAAACATCATTGCCTTAGTGGGCCAACCTGATTTTGCACATCATTGTATCTATAGCAATAATATAAATTACAGCCCGAACCTGCTTAACACCTTTAATGCTAAGTCGATTGCACATTTATTGGTGGAATATAAATATTTATTTATCCCAAGTCCAGGGAATGAAAACAAACTTGCTGAAATTGAGCAATTAGCCTTGAAGTTAGGAAATAGCGCAAATGGCGCTGCCCTTGCCCAAGAACGCGCTGCAATTAATAGTGAGATCGCGAATGCCTTATGGCAACAAGCAACGCAAAATCTTTCTGAGGCGAGTGTTGCTGCAAACCAGATCACAACACAATTGCAACGCGGGTTAGGTTTATCGGGAACGCCGCTCAAGGTGGGGGAAAGCACGCTCGATGCGCATTTAAGCGCATTGCTACAGCAACCAGAACAAGCTTTGGTTTTGAATGCCATTACACAAACCTTAACAAGCTATGCTCATGTGCAATCGGTTGATGCCGTTGGCCAATGGCAACCAAGCCCATTACCAACGCTTTTTACCCTACCGTATACGGGCGATAATAAATTACATGGCCTGAATAAATTATGGCACCAACCCTTACCAACGATAATTGAAAATGCGAAAGATATTTTTAGAAATGGCATAAGCGGCGGCCTTACCACAGATGGGATCCCTATTGCTGGTTTAACAGGCCAAAATATGTTACCTCTGTTTCAACCACAAAAACCTGAACCGTTATTTGAGATTGCAAAGCCAGCTTTAGTTGATCCGCTTTCTAGCTCAAGCCCCGTTCAGCGATTATCAGATGTTCCCTTCCCCTCGGTTTTACCAAACGCGCCGTGGGTTCCTTCGCCAATTACCCCCTCGTTGGTATTACCAGGGCAATTTTCTGTGGTGCCCTCACAAGCTACTTTGGCAAGCGCGGTGGCATCGCATGAGCCAGTGTTACCGATGAGTACCTATTTACCCTCATTAAGTGCACCACAACAAACCTTTACGCCATTAAGGGCATTGCAAGTTTCATCGCCTTTGTTGAGCACACCACCAACATCCCCTGCCACGGGCGACACAGCGCAGG
>CAZHSJ010000196.1:0-5084 GCA_964535225.1 Uncultured Candidatus Berkiella sp.
CAATCCCATTAAATACATTATCTAAGTAAGGGCCCGCTCCATATGTGATAATCTCAAATGCCATAATGCACCTACCGCTGAATTACATTTGATGAATTTTTCATGCCTGAAGCATATTGGCTTGCAATTTCTTTTTCGACATTTTTCGCTTTCTCTATCAAAGATAAGACTTGATTGGCTTGCTCAGCTGACTTTGCTCTTTCGCGATCCACCTGCTCTCTGGCTTTTTGCATTTTAACGAAAAAATCCCCTCCTATTTTCCCTAAATCATGCTCAGAGTGCGATATTTCTTCAACGGCTTTGATATTTTCAACTAAAAAAGCATAAAGCAAATCAAATGCAATTAATTCACTATAATAATGAATATCCATAAGCTTAGTTGCTGGTGCATAAGTCGTGTACACGTTTAGAATTCGATAAACAGGGATTGAAGTCGTATTTAATAATGCCTTATGTGAAGGCTTAAGTTCTTCGTCGTGCTCCATTGCATAAACCATTTCATTAAGCGCTTGCGTTATTTTTACACCTAAGGCCTTGCTTGAACTTATTTTTAAAGGTTTTAATTTAGGTCGCAAGCACCCGTTTTTCTCATAGGTATCACATGCATAAACTGTAGCATCTCCACCATAAACTATGGCTTGTAATAGATTGCTATGCGTTGATAATGATGGCAAATCTAAAATGCTCAAATTGCCATTTTCATTCCTCGAAAAAACAATCGTGCCAGATAAAGACATCATAAATTCAGCAAATTCATTATCATTGCCGAATATTTGTGAGTTTTTAATCGCTTTCCATGCCATATTAAGGTTAGTGATTGGATTATTAGCATTTGATTTAGATGAAGCATTACCTTTAGCACTGCAATGAACCCGAGAATCAAAGTATGACGATGACTCACCGTTTTGATTTGCATTAGCTCGGCATAAAACATCTTGTGTCGCTTCTGTTTGCGGCCAAATCATTCCCAATCCCATTGCAGCGGTTTCACAACTATTAATATTGAATTGATTAATATTTTGAGCCCATTGATTTAATTGTTCCACCTCATTTGCCAACATTGGCATTACTGTTTTTAGTCCAATGGCAAAAGCTAGTGATTGAGCGTTATTACCAATGTTGCGCATCATATTCACCAATTGATCTGAATTAATATATGAAAACCCACCGGTAAATAGATCTATCCCTCCGCATCCTGCACTATAATTTGGTAATTGCATTGATACAGGATGAATAATACGAGGAGGAGTTCTAGCATAAATTGATCCCCCCGTATAATATCCTGCGCTTTGTCCTTTATAAGCATTTGGACCAGATACATTATTGATTTCAGCATAGCTATCAAAAAATTTTTCAAGCTCATGCTCTAAAGAAGCATTAGAAGCAGAACACAAGCAAACGCTAATGATTAACAGTACGTAGCGTAGCATGCTCTCTCCCCTTTAAATATTCATAAAATAATAAGAATCTTTGTTCAAGCTCACTTCGACTAATCAAACCAAATGCAATCGGGATAACTTCATCTTGTAACGGGGACACTGCATAAACTGCAGGCACCTGGGTGACACCCCATTTTTCGGCAATTCCGTTATCAGATTTAAATATGTTAAACCCTTTTGTTGTCTTGCCATCTAAGCTAATTGCTAATATCTTTATTTTGTATCTATCACCAAAAGTCCTTAATATGGGCGAAAACCTTTCGCAATATGGACAATTTGACTTATAAAAGTAGAAAATTCCATAATTTTTCGCGATATCACTGATAGCCATGTTAATTACGTGAGAATTTTCTTTTTGCTTAACTTGCTTTGCCAGTTCGCTTGTTGGAAAACGTAGGGAGTAGTTTAACTCAGGATGTTTAGCAATCACCCATTGCCATGTTTTTGAAAACTTTTCAGCCTGATCTGTCCATAATTCTTGTGTTTTTATATATTCATATACGTTTTTTTCATTTGGTTCCAAAAGTGCTTTAGCACGTTTCGTTTCAATCTCTTTTTTAATGTTCTCTATCGTTTCAAGTGGAGACATGGTAGATAATTCTGATGTCACTTTGCCCTTGTCATCATCTTTTGATGATTCATACCAATGCCAACCATGTGCATGTGATTCATAATATCCTGCCTCAACGAAAGATGAGGCAGCAATCAGCATTGCACCGAAAAGGTATAAACTAGAATTCTTGAGCAAATTTAAGATCGGGATCATGGCTTCTTTTATTCTCTTCTACAAGCCTATTTTTACCTTCAATAAGCTTCATTTTGTCTTCACTTAATTTGACATCTTTATAAACAACAGTCGTGATATAGTACCAATTTAGTGGATTAAGCTTGGAATGCCAAAGTTGCTTTGTTTGTAAATCAATTTGAGCATCTTCGGCGTCTTTAAATGTGCCATATCTTACATTATCCCAATCATTACCATTAGTATCAGGATAACGAATAGTGGTATATTTTTTAGAAAATCCTGCACATAAATTTTTAAACAAATGGTTTTCTTTACCCTCTTCCCAAGAGGCTGAAAATGAATCAACTTTTCCGTTGATAAAATGCATTTCTCCTTCAACAACCTTTCCATGCTTTTGCCAATCAGGAAATTGTTTAAACGAAAGCGTAGGTAGATCTAATATATCTTTCCCATTGTCATCTTTATCAAATTTGATCGTATATTTTATTTGTGCTTGATCTAGCTTTTGTTTAACATCATCAAAGGTAGTTTTTCCCAAATCGATGCCTATATACTCTTTACCTTGACAGTTGAAGCTCATTAAAGCCAAGGCGCTGAAAAAAATAGCTAGTTTTGTATTCATAATTCGTTTTCCTTAATCAAATGCGAATTAACTGCTTGGTGGATTTTTTTAGACAAATCCTGTTCATTTGGCAGTATAGTCTTGTTTCTGATCTCTTCATAAAGCTCAGAAAAATCTATTTTATTCCAATCAAGGGTCTGTAAATCTTGCGGGGTTAGCGGTAAACATACAGGATTGTCTGGTTCACCAAGCGATCTTCCCAACTGATTTATAGCACCTTGCTGGATTATTCTCGCAAGTTTAGAAGGATAAACACAGTAACTTTTTTTCTTTTCAACACATTCACCAACTATTTTCGAATCACAATACTCTCCTACTTCAATTACGCGTTTAGCCTCCTTTGCCATCCCTAATAGCTTTTCTTCTTCCTTACATGACGTTAGATGTAAATCCTGGCCCCAGCCCTTATCTTGGCAACAGTTGCTAAACCCAATGCCAAATTTACGGCAAGCCATTGCCTGCCCTTTAAAGATTTGATTTGTATCCACCTCATGCCCAGCAGCGGTAACCCCAGTTAAATGAGAAATCGCTTCTTCAAAGCTTCCTAGGGCCTCCTGTTGGGGTTCAAAGCAATCACCCTCTTTACAATAGGCGTCTATGTGTTCTTTCTTAGTTTCACAACTTGATTTTGGGCACTTGAATGTGACCTTATGCTGGGTGCACCCCACATCATCTTCTTTTTTAATACATTCGTTTTTTACTTGCTCACAGCCATTAGCTCTTAAAGTTTGGCATTGAGAAACGGATGGTGGACAATGAAACACTATCTTTCGCTTCCAACAGTCTCGCAAAACTTCAACGCCGGTTATATTTTTCTTACTGGGACCTTCAAGACAAATGCTATTTGAATTACAACCTTTTGGTGCCGCCTTGACTTTGCTCATACAATTTTGGGTCCAATGATCACGCAAAACTAAAGGTGGCAGGTAGGTTACTTTGAATAAATGCTTTACTCCCCTATTTTTCCATTTATTCTTCTTATGATGCGTTTGGCTAATACTAAAGGACGTTGTTAAGCCATTTGAACATGTCGGCGTTGTGGGTGCATCATAAACAACATCTTCTGTTTGGAAACTTCCACCAATTGTCGCGTCATAAAATGCACTATATCCTACATGCGCAAAATTAAGTCTTTGACAATCATATGATGCTAAAGGTGGATTGCTCCAACCATGAGCACTATTGGCATCATTTTGAGCAGTCAAAATACCTTTTTTGAGATCAATATAAAATGTAGTCTTCTTTTCCGCATAGCTTGAAGCATAAATTTCAAGATCAAATGTTTCTTTGGAAGGTTGCTCAACATCAACCATCAAATATTCAATACAGCCATCCATAACTTGGGTATCTTCTATACAAGTTTCCTGATGATAAGACAGATGACAACTTAAGTTCCCTTGCTCTCTTTCCCATAATCTATCTTTATCGCCAATAAGCCACGCTGGATTTTGAAATCTTTGTTGATTGACAAATTGACCTATTTCTTGGTTTTGAAATTCAGTTATACCTTTTTCAGACAATGACCTTTCATCTGGCGCTCTAAAAGGATTCTTTTCTTGCAGCTCTCTTGCATATTCTTCTGCCTGAGTGTGGTTTGATGTCAAGAATATGCCTAATTCATTCACAGTTTTCTGAGAACTTTGCAATGCGTTTGCTTGAGTCATATTTGTCATCATAATAAGTGCTAATAATATCTGATTTTTCATTATGTAAGTTTTTCAATTACTTCTTTTGCTGCGTTTGATTCAGCACGTGTTGCTGCTAATTGAGCCGCTGGTAACAACCCAACATCCCCGTACACAGTTATGGACTCTTGATTATCATCAACAAAAACAACGGCAGGTACTTTTTCGATTTTATACCTCTCAAATTCTTTGGGATCTAACAAAAAGCCTTGCGAATTATCTTTAATAACCAACGTTGCTTTATTTATTGTTTGCTTAAATGAGTTATCGACAAATCCTCGTAAAAATACTTGCGCATGTGCTTTTTCAGCTTGCTGTAGCCATTGCTTAATACTCATTTCTGGCATCGAAAAAGATATAAATACTTTCGCAACATGTGCAAAACAACTGTTTGACATCATCATAATTAATGCAAATAGTTTACAACGCACAGCAATGTCGCTTACGCCACACCACATAGGCAAAATCCTCCCCTTTAACTGGATATTCCTTGCCAGATTCCCATAAAACCGTGCTTTTTCCGTAAGGATGGCATTGAGTTGCTACTGGATAAGCCATCTGATATCGATATTGGGATTTTTTCCAAATTGGCA
>CAZHSJ010000197.1:0-5060 GCA_964535225.1 Uncultured Candidatus Berkiella sp.
TTCATATTTCTGCGCCGCCTTCGGATAACAAACCTATTATCGAAGCAACGATGATTAGCAAAAAAACCCTGCAAGAAGAAGTTAAACGTCTTGAGCACAAAGAAGCGCTAAAAAAAGAACAAGAGGAAAAACGCATTTTAGAAAAAGTGCTGGCGCAAAAAGAAAAAGAAGCAAAAATAAAGCATGAAAAAGAAGTAGCGCTAAAGAAGAAAGAAGAGCTTAAAAAACAAGAACTCAAACTTGCGCAGGAAAAAAAAGAACTTGAGGCTAAGCTAAAGCAAGAAAAAGAAGATAAAGAGAAAAAAGAAATAGAGAAAAAGAAAAAAGAAGAGGAAGAGCTCGCCAAGAAAAAAGCCGATATTGAGAGAAAAGTGGCACAGGAAAAAGCAGAGCAGGCGTTAAAAGACAAGGAATTAGCTGAGCAAAAAGCCAAAGAAGCACAGCAGCAAGCCAATGCGCAGCCTGTGAATCCACGTGTGTTGCAAAATGAAATTAACCGTATCGGGATGCTCATGCGCAATAAAATTCATCAAAACTGGCGCCAGCCTATTGGTTTTGATTACGACGGATTAAAGTGCAAAATAGCCGTTAAGTTATTGCCCACAGGGGAAGTTGTTCAAGCGAGGGTGATTGAGTCTAGCGGTAGTTTGGAGTTTGATCGTTCCGCTGAGCTTGCTGTTAAGAAGGCATCTCCCTTACCCATGCCGCAAGATACCACGATTGCGAAAGAATTTCGCGATTTTAGTTTTACGTTCTACCCGGAGGCCGCGTGAATTTAATAACCTTATTTAAAAAAGTTATACCAGTATCGCTGTTATCGGTAATGGTGTTCACGGTTCATGCCAGGCTGAATATCGATATTACCCAAGGTGAGGCGGCAGGTATTCCGATTGTGGTGGCACCTTCGGTACTGGAGGGGCAAAAAAGCATGGTGGGTAGTTCCTTTGAGGAAATTGCCAGTATTGTGCGTAACGATTTAAAAATGTGTGGGCGTTTTTCGCCTTTATATCCAGAGCAAATTGCCAGTGTGAGCACCAAAGAACAAGAGCTTAATGCGGCGACTTGGCAAGGGCTTGGGGCAGAAAATGTGGTATTGGGAACAGTGCTATCGACAGGCAGTGATGCTTACACCGTTACGGTTAAATTATTAGATGTGTATAACGTGCCGGGAAGTAGTGTAGATAGACTCAACAATGGAGAGCTCCATACCGGTAACGGCAATATTTTAGTAGAGAAGACCTTTCACGGGATCCGTCGAGGAGATTTTCGCGCACTAGCGCATCATGTCAGCGATATTGTTTATGAAAAGCTAACCGGCATTCGTGGCGCTTTTTCTACGCGCATTGCCTATGTGCGGGTTGTCAAAGCCATGGGGGGAAATCGGTATACACTAGAGGTTGCTGATGCCGATGGTTTTAATTCCGTTGCTTTAGTGGAATCTAACCAACCAATTATGTCTCCTTCTTGGTCTAAAGATGGTAAAAAGCTCGCTTATGTTTCTTTTGAAAAAAATCGAGCAGAAATTTATATCATTGATGTAGCCAGCGGTAATCGGAATTTATTATCTCGTTTTGCCGGCATTAATGGTGCGCCTGCTTGGTCCCCTGATGGGCGGCAATTGGCCTTGGTCTTATCTAAAACCGGAACGCCCAAAATCTATTTTATGAATATTGCGACCAAAGAGGTAACCCAAATAACGGATGGGTATTCCATCGACACAGAGCCTGCGTGGTCTGCGGATGGTCGTTCTTTGTATTTCACCTCAAATCGTGGTGGAAAACCGCAAATATATCGGTTAGATTTAGCAACGAGAAAAATTGATAGGGTAACCTTTATTGGTAACTACAATGCAAGACCGATGCTAACACCGGATGGTAAATATTTGGTTATGATGCATCGCCAAGACACCAGCGATCAGTTTCATATCGCTTGTTTGGAGCTTGCTAGTGGGCAGGTTACTGTTCTAACTCATGCGCGTTTAGATGAATCGCCCACCTTGTCTCCCAACGGGGCTATGGTACTCTATGGCACGCAAGATGGTGATCGCCAAATTTTAGGGTTAGTGACCTTGGATGGTCGAGGGCAATTGCGCTTGCCAACACGAGAAGGTAGTGTACAAGAACCAGCATGGTCACCGTTTCTCACTTGAGATAAGATACAAGTTTACATAAATTTATAAATAGGTAAGGAGTCAAACATGCAAATTCGGGGGTTGCGTCATTTAGCAATAGGTGTCGTATTATGTTTAGGAGTGGTTGGTTGCTCACACAATGCTAAGCATGGTGGCAAAGGTGGTGCATACGGTTCTAATGCGCATGGCGCAGGCGAAGGGGCTGGTTTTGCTGCTGATGATGCCGCAAGAGACATGATGGCTAAACGCAAAATTTACTTTGACTATGATCGTTCCGATATTCACCAAGCAGATTATGAAATTGTTTATGCTCATGCTGAGTACTTAAAGCAAAATCCTAATCGCCGCATTCGTGTAGAAGGCCATACCGACGAAAATGGTAGCCGTGAATACAACGTTGCACTTGGCGAAAGACGTTCACACACCGTTGCTGATGCATTGATGTCACAAGGTGTTTCAGGTAACCAAATTGCTACAGTGAGCTTCGGTAAAGAAAAGCCAGATTCATTAGGTCATTCTGCTGAAGACAAGGCACTCAACCGTCGTGCTGTTATTGTGTATGAAGAATAAGATGCCATTAACCAGAGTAATATATACTCGCGTTAAAGCATTATTTGTGGCGCTATCCTTGTGCTATGCAGGGGTAGCGTCTGCTATTGCTCATGTGGAATCTCGCGCTAACGCGACTTCCTCTTATAGTAATCAAGGTAGTGAAGGCGAGCAAAATGCCGCCCTGAATACCATGCAAAGAATTGAATATCTGCAAAGAGAAGTTCAGGAATTACGTGGCAAAGTTGAAGAGCAAGGTTATCAGCTTCAACAAATGCAAGAGCAACAAAAAAAGCTCTATACCGATTTAGACAAACGCTTAAGGGAAGGGAGTTCAGCTGCTAAAACAGTTGCCGCCTCCACCGGAGATGGCGCACTCAATACAACGGGCGGCGATCTTAATTCAGCCAGCCAATTTGTGACCCTTGACCCAGAGCCTGCGGTTACCACCCAAGCTGCATCGGCCATTAGCGTAACCCCCGTCAATGATGAGAAAGCGTATCAAGCGGCTTACCGTTTAGTTCAAAATAGAGATTTTGACGGTGCCATCAAAGCCTTCAATGATATGTTGGTGCAAAATCCCAAAGGCAAGTATGCGCCCAATGCCCAATATTGGTTGGGGGAGATTAACCTAACGAAAGGCAATCTTGAGAAAGCATCAGAATCTTTCTATGCGGTTTATAGCCAGCACCCCAAGCATCCTAAAGCGGCGGATTCGTTATTAAAACTAGGCTATGTAGAATATAATAAAGGCAATTTTAAAAAGTCCCAAGAGTTCCTCAATCAAGTTAAAGCCCAATTCCCAGGCACAACCTCGGCACAACTTGCAGATTCACGCTTGCAGAGAATGCAGCATGAAGGCCACCTCTAAAAATCGTTAGCTAATTGACTTTTTGTGTGGTGCATGATACTTTGTCCGCCATTTTAACCCTTTTATCGGTTTTAAAGGCGCTAAATCATGAAAAAACATGCTCAAGATCAGAGCCCTGATCCCTCGCTACCAAAACTAACCCCCCAAGCAGCCCGCGAGGCTTATCGTAAGCGTATGGAAAATCGCCAAGCTAAAGATCTCTTCGCCCAGCATGTTTATGCCCTTTTTGGATCAGTTTTATTTGGTTTAATCTACGCAATGTTTGCCTTTGCTTTTGCTTATGCCGGTACTTCCGTACTTGGAAGAGCACTTTTTGACTTATTTATTGGGTATACCACCACTATCACGAAATTTATTCTACCGGCCATGTTGGCGCCTTATTCAAACTTTATCTTATTCGCAACCCCGGCCGCCTTTTTGCTGATGACCCTTCATTATGCTTATTCCACCGACACCTTAGGTTTTCGTGACTACAGAGGAAAAAAAGCATTCCAAAAGGCAATGGATACGTTAAGCCTTGCTGCGCCTTTACTTGCCTACGGGCTAGCGATGGCGATAGGGGTTTCTCCGATGTTGTGCTTTAAAATATCGTGGGGAACGGGAATAGCAAGCTGCTTATATATGACGATTGGTAAGCACTTAGTAGCGCATTTTTTTCCTGATCAGCCAGATGAAAAACAGGAACAGCACGGGCAAAAGTCAGATCAAGATCAAGAAGAAGCGCCAGCGGTGCAACCCCCCAAAGTAACCCCAATCGCAAGACAGGCAAAAAATCCCAAAAATGCGAACGCGGATGTGGATGTTGATTTAACAAAGAAAAAGTCCTTTGTGCCGGCTCATGAAGCCAACAGAAAGGAATCATTGCGCGACAAAGATAAGAAAGATAAACAACCTATAGAGCAACAAAAAAAGACGAATACCCGCCGAAAAAAAAGCCACTAAAAAGTAAACGCGCAATCCTTTGAACTTTAATAGGTTTAGGGTATGATACGGCCCTTATGTTTGGGTCGTTAGCTCAGTCGGTAGAGCAGCAGACTTTTAATCTGTTGGTCGATGGTTCGAATCCATCACGACCCACCACTAAATTTTCTTAGCTTGCTTCGCAAGCTTTAGAAATTTTGTGCCTTGCCGTAACGCAGTGAAGGCGGGCCCCTCAAAAGTACCTCATAACCCTGAAAGTTCCATCGTAGAAGAATGCTTAAATAATTCTATTTTCTAACTATTTTAAAAACAAAAACCAAATTTTCCTTCTTCTGCCCCCTTGTAGCCCAAGATTTGCACCTTGGCCAATAAAAATGCAAAAATTTTGCTAATGACACTTGTGTAGCTTCCCCTATCGTTGATAGTCTATCTCAAATGCAAGTATTGAATTTGTTCATTTTTCTTACATGAGTTGTTAACCAAGTTAACACTCAAAAATTAGGGAACCCCTAAAACAACAGTTTTTGATTATGTTTAGGACTTTAATAAGGACTCTTCCATGAAAAAAGCGCTCAAGGTTACATTTGG
>CAZHSJ010000198.1:0-5033 GCA_964535225.1 Uncultured Candidatus Berkiella sp.
AATTACTCAAAAAATATAAGGCTAACGCTTTAGAAGCCCTTCCTGAAAAGATTTTGGCAAGTGCTCAAAAAAACATAGCGCAAGATTTAAGCGATGCTCATGAAATTCTTAAACTATGGGATTCCATTGATAACGATACGTTAATAAAAAAACAATTGTTACATGTTGAGGCCGAAGCTTTTTGGACACAGCGATTTAAATATGTGGATGCTAAAGGTCAACAGCACGATCTATGGTCAACACTTTCGCAAAATCACGTTAAATTAATTGAACACTATCAGGCGCTCATCAAAACGTTGAAAGATCGCTTAAAGAAAATAAAACCCGATGCCAAAGAAAATGAAATGCTGATGACTTTTTTTGATGCGGCCTTAGTCGCTTTATCTCAAACAAATATTAATTACCAAAAGATAGAAAATATCTTACACAATATCGTAGATTTTCATGATGACGTACTTAAAGATGAATTAAAGCAGACACTTTTAACCCCGCAAGAAAGGGAAACGCTTAACAAAGATTTATCCAGATTAAAAGACTTAAGCAGAAATGAAAAATCCATGGCACTTAGCAAAAAGGCTTAAGCATTACCCGACTGGGCATTAAACTTAAGGTTAGCCAAAAATATTTTATACTGATTTTGAGTTATTATTTGACAATTCCATAGGTATTACCACCCACTATAAACGCATACAACATTATTGTAATATAAGCGTTTTATTGCTATTAAACCTTAATAGGTTAATGCATATTTTCTGTCCCAAAGCATACAACGCACTTAATGAACTGCTCGTCTTTTGGAGTTAGTAAATGGATAAAGAAGTTCTATCTGAAAATAAGATTGTTGTTTTTAGCAACCATAAGATCCGTCGTGTTTTTCATGGTAACGAATGGTGGTTCGTCATTAGTGATGTAATTGCCGCATTGACAGATTCAAGTCAACCAGCTGGATATGTAAAAGATATGCGCCGCAGAGATCCTGAACTTGCAAAAGGGTGGGGGCAAATTGCCACCCCCCTTTCTGTTGAAACTCGTGGTGGAATACAAAAGCTTAGTTGCGCCAACACTGAAGGGATATTCCGTATTATCCAATCGATTCCCTCTCCTAAAGCAGAGCCATTCAAACGCTGGTTAGCTAAAGTGGGTTACGAACGAATTAAAGAAATTGAAGATCCCGAACTTGCTTCTGTGCGGGCTCGAGAAATCTATAAGCAAAAGGGCTATTCGGATCCCTGGATTGAAAAGAGAATGCGAGGCATCCAAGTCCGGGCTGAACTGACAGAAGAATGGAAAAAAAGAAAGGTTGGCGAACAGCCTGAATACGCAATTTTGACTGCTGAAATTTGCAAAGCAACCTTTGGTGTTACACCCTCTGAATATAAAAAGCTAAAAGATCTTAAGCGCGAAAACTTACGCGATCATATGACTGATCTGGAGCTTATTTTTACAATGCTAGGGGAAGCATCTACCACAGAGATTGCACGTAACAAAAATGCTCAGGGTTTCACACAGAACCGCACTGCGGCTCGAGCAGGAGGCAAGGTTGCAGGTAGCGCGCGCAAAGATCTGGAATCAAAAATTGGCAAAAAGGTAATCAGCAAAAATAATTATTTGAATCAAGAAAAAGAACTGCTCGAAGCGCTTCATGATGAAAGTGACTGAAGCGCTATTTATACAACAACATAAAACGATTGTCGCACTTGGTCTTAGAATGCGCCCTGAAGTGTTCATTGTAACCATTTGATTCTATTGGTGGCCAGAGCTGGAATCGAACCAGCGACACAAGGATTTTCAGTCCTTTGCTCTACCGACTGAGCTATCTGGCCTCCGACGAGGGGGTAATTAAACTGTAAGTTGTTGAATGTGTCAAGTTAAAGTGGTAACGAAATTAACTAACTAAGACTAACCCTGCTTTTCAACGTTATCCTGCCCTTCATTCTCCTGTGGCTTAACGTCTTTTAAGCTGGCAATAAAACGCATAATGGTCCCTGCATTTTCCGCCCCTTGACTTAACACGCCGGTGTAAAACCCAATGATGATTTGCGCCCCTAGGTTAGGGGCAATCGCTTTAGGGTTGGTAAAGGCAAGGCGCACATTATCATCCCCATATTTTTGGCCTAAATCGCTCATCACCGTTTTAAACAAAGGTTCCGCAACGTTTGCGCTGGGTGGGGCAACAGGCGTTTTAATGGAGGCTTCAATGACATAACGTTTAGTGTCTAAAAGGTGATTTAATCTATTTTGAAAATCTTTATTATCATAAAGGTTACTTAAATCAAACTCTATCTCAGGGGAGCCATTTTCGAGTTTAATAACGGCTTTGGGATCTTGCCCATTTAAGTAATGGTAAAGCTCAAGGGTTGATTTTAAATAAAGCGTCACATAATCGTCCGGTGCGGTTGCTAAACTTCGATAAAAAATCGAATTGACAAGCTCAGCGGAGGAGGCAGCAACAACATTGAGATCACCGTTATCGCGTAAATTCTTTCTCACCACTTGAATATAATGTTGGAATTCAATGGGATACTTTTGGCTAATCAGGGTAAACAAGGGCTGTTTTTTAAGCTCACGCTCAAATTGCCAGCCAAGGTATTCTGGGTAAAAGTAAACCTTAGAAAGGCCGTAGCCCACGGCGCCCCCTGCCAAGGCGACCAATAGCACCACAACCCGAGAGCGTTTTGGCTTAACCCACAGCACTGGAATGGCAAAAAGAACCACAGCGAGCACAGCCACAGCAATGTTAAACATAAATAGCACCAGCTCCTTTTGGATTTTTTACCAACCTAACATTGCTTGGGATATTTTGCTATGCTAACGCAAAAATATGTAGCTAACAAACAAATTTATTTTTCTGTTTGTTTTCTGCGTATTTGCTTAAATCCTTTTTCTTCGCTCTCTCTTTTAGGCGGGGATCCTGTTTTTAATTTTACCCGATTTAAATCACTTTCCACTTGAGGTTTATACAATTTGGGGGTATTGGGATTTTTTAATGCCGCATTATACCATTTAATAGCCATGGCTTTATTATCAAAGCTATTTTCATAGATATTACCCAATTCATGTTGAGCAATAAAATTACCGTTATCCGCCAAGTTTTTTATTTCACGTAATATGCAAGCTCTGATATCTAATGCTTCTTTTAGCCCATAGCAGGGCTTTTGATAAGTGAATATGTCATCCAAATTTTTCAACATAATCGCAAATTCAGGATTTTTATCCAATTTTTCCTTTTTGAGCTCTTCAATAATTTGTTGATGCTTTTCTATAGAAGCCATATCTTCTTTTATGGCATCTGACAGTTCATTTTCTTCTTTTTCACCCAATCCACTTCTGGCAATTCGCTCCTCTACTTCTTTTGCCTTTTCTAAAATGAGTGTTTTATAGGCAAGGGGCGTCTTAGGATTTTCCAAAGCTTTTTTTAACCAGCGCAATGCCATGGGCAAATTAGCTTCATCCTTATTTAAATACATTCTTCCAATGGCTTCTTGGGCAATAAAATTTCCCTCTTCGGCTAATTTTATAATCGATTCATATGTGCAAAGATAGATTTCAATCATTTCATCATCTTTTTTAAAGCATAAGGATTTTGCTTCTAATACTGCCTCGACATTTTCTGAAACAATCACTAAGGCTTCAGATGAATTGGGATCTTCTTTTTTACGACTTTCTATGCGCGAGTCTTGATCTTGGGCAAAACCAGGTATCACAATACTGCATAAAAATATAAGTGTTAATCCCTTTAACATGGTGCACCCATTGGCGGTTAAGTTAGCTCTAGTATAGAAGCAAAAAAAGAAAAAGCGCTATGAAATCACAGCGCTTTAAAGGTGTCGTCTTTACTTGAGAGGGGAGCAAAGACGATGTGTTGTTATTACTAATTTGATATATGAATAACTTATGCTCACTGTACCGATTTCAAGTAAAAGACGCAAGGAATTACTTACCCAATTAACTTATAATTGCTACCGTTTGTCGGAAAATTACCCCCTTTCATCCCCCAAACAGACAATTAACCCTTTTAACAGAAAGATTTTAGGGAAGGTTTGCCTAAAAGAAGGGGAGCAGGATAGAATAGCCTTCGAGTACTTATTAACAGAAAATTTATGCTGCCTGAAGACATCACGCCCCTACAACAACTTAATTCTATCCCTCAAGAGATCGCGCAAAGCCTTACTGAGCAAGGAATTTGCGAAGTTAATGCCGTATTAATTGGTAATGATATTAATCTTAAAGCCTTAATGAACCGCGTTTCTCCACGTAAAGAAAGCGTGATGGTACAGCTTTCAGATAATAGTTTGGCCATCATTTATCCTTATGGGGCCATCGTGTTTTTTAATACCAATACCTCCATGACGGTGGAATTGATTACCCGTTGCCAAAAATTTGCTACACAACTATTTACCACACCAGAAACAGAGCAATTCACGGTATTGATTAAGCCTGATCAACCTGAAGGTATTATCAAAAACAAGGTTTCCATTAAGAAGGTAACCAAAGAGCACTTAGAAATTATTGGTAATGCGCTCTCTAAAAGTGTGGTCTTAGAATATCATGAAAATCGAATTGGTAGTTTATTTGATAAAATTGAACCTATTGCCAAAAGCTTAAAAGAACGCGGCAAATTAGGTTATCGCGCCAATGATTTACTCAAACATATTGGGGCCAGCATCTTAATGGTGCAAGAAATGGTAGGTAAAATTGAAGTAACCGAAAAACCTCTCCTATTGTGGGAGCACAGTGAACTTGAACCCCTGCATGCGCAATTGGTAGAAGATTTAGAAATTTATGACAGACAAGAAAGCCTTGAGCGCAAAACAAATTTAATTTCCAGCACCGCGCAAATTTCCCTAGAAGTTTTACAACAACATCATAGCCATCGCCTAGAGCTTTACATTCTTATCTTGATTGCCATCGAAATTGTGCTACAGCTTTATATCCATATTTTCTAAGCTGCATTATATAAGTTGTGCACAGGGAATTTAGTTAAAAATCCAAATGTTTATTTTTTGACCTTTTTAAACCATAAAGAGGGTTAA
>CAZHSJ010000199.1:0-4940 GCA_964535225.1 Uncultured Candidatus Berkiella sp.
ATTGAAGGGAATATTGCTTCTTGGATGATCCCCGGGAAACTGATCAAGGGCATGGGCGGTGCCATGGATTTAGTCGCTAGTGCAAACAATATTATTGTTGACATGTCGCATGCTAATAAAGAAGGAGAATCAAAACTTTTGCGTCAATGCACTTTACCTTTAACAGGGGCGCATTGTGTCAAAAAAATTGTCACTGATCTTGCGGTGCTGGAAGTGAAGAACAAAGCCTTTCATTTGCTTGAGCGCGCACCTGATGTCAGTGTTGATGAAATCAAATCTAAAACACAAGGCGAGCTTGTTATTCCAAGCCATGTTCCCCAGATCCAATTCTGAGTGTAAAATATATCTATATTATATAAACTAATTCTCCCAGCTGGAAAATTGTCTAGCTGGATTTATTTAAATTAACATAATAAAATCTAAAGGTATGCTTCACTATCCCCTAGATGAAAAGTTAAAACAGATCAGAAATGGTAAAACGCCGCCCGGCATTGGTATACCAAAAGACTTGCTTCTTGCCTATTTAAAAGAATGCTCCATCGCCGATCTAGAATTAAAATTATTACCCTCAGGTTTTTATTCCAAAGCTGATCTCTTAGCTATTATTAATGATCAAAACCTACTCAAAAGCTTATACCATCAAACAAAAAAAATGCTTTATTTTTACTTTAACCCTAAAAGAGAGTGGAAAACTACCAAAACGCCCTTGTTAGAAATTTTTTATATGGCGCGGCGAGTTGGTCATATTTTGGGATTAAGTGAACATATCCGCTTTGAAAGCCAAGGTAAGAAATTTGATGTCAAAACCAATGGGGAATATACCTCTGTTTCACTAAAACATCTAACCGAATTTTTGCAGATGTATAATGAACGCTTCCCATCATTGATTGGTGATAAAATCACGGAAGCTTATAAATTTGATTTTAATCACTTAAAATTGGCCCACAATGCCTATCTTCCTTTAGCTGAAAAGGATTTTTATAATCGATACAAAGCCAATAACCTTGTAACCATTTCAAGCGGTTGGCACCGTCATGGTGTAAATATCGCTTTTTATGGCGATTACTTTGTGTATTGTAATCGCGGCGAAGGTGGCGACCAGCGGTTTGGCGCTAAGATTTTTAAAATTAAAAATACAAAACTAATTACCCCAGAGTTAATTGAAAAGCTTGTTGACTCAAACATCCCTAACGCAAATAGATTTGATGATATTTTATCCACTTTTGTTGATCTTAGAAATCCGGTAGCTCGCTTTCGATGTAAAGCTCAGAAATATGGTACCTGTACCTTTGCCAATGCCAAAGCCATGATTGAACCTTTGATTGTACTGCTTGCTGCGGGGCCCTTTGCTTCAATAGAAACCTTACTCGCTCACTATCAACAAGAGTATAAAAGAAGAAAATATAAAGCATTTACTAATTTTATACGTAATACGGAAATTGACGAACTGATTAAAAATATGTTCTATGCAAAAGATCCCGATCTCATTCAATTTTATGTAGCCCTTACCAAGCAAATCATTACGGAGCATCATGGTAAAGATCGCGGGTTTATCAAAGACGAAAATGAAATTATCCGCGCCTGTGATTTTTTCCACCGGCTGCCAAGCCATATAAAACAAACCCTTAAAAAGGACTTGGGCTTTATGCTGTTAATGAATGAGATCAAGGAAAAAAAACAAAAATTAAATAGACGCACTGAATTTGACTGGCCACAAACTCTCCTTATTAGGAAAAATGGCTTAGCTTACAAGGTTAATACAAAAAAAGGCTTTATTGTTGCTATTAATAATGTGCCTAGCCCTAAAATGCATTTCTCTTATAGGGAAGCCAAAAAGCTTATTGCTGTTTTTGCTTAAAAGATATTTGTAAGAGTAATACCTAATTTGCTAAACTTGCTTATCAAAAGTAAGAGTTCTGTCATGAAACAAAGTAAATACACCTCTAAAAAACCTGATGAAAACGGCTTTGTAGCCTATACCGAGGAAGAAAACGGAGTATGGCGCACGCTTTACAATCGCCAAATGGCGTTACTCAAAGACAGAGCTTGTCAGGAGTATTTAGAGGGCATCCAGGCGCTAGGATTAACGGCCGATCATATTCCCCAAGTACCTGAAGTGAATAGCCGCTTACGTGCCCTATCGGGTTGGGAAGTTGCCCCTGTGCCTGCGTTAATCGATTTTCAGGCGTTCTTTGAACTCATGTCTAACAAGAAGTTCCCTGCAGCAACTTTTATACGGTCACCAAAAGAGCTTGATTACTTGCAAGAGCCTGATATTTTTCATGAAATTTTTGGCCACTGCCCCTTAATCACCCTCCCCGTATATGCAGATTTCATGTATGAGTACGGAAAACTTGGGCTTAAAGCAAACCATAAAGACAGGGTAATGTTGGCAAGGCTTTACTGGTTCACAGTAGAATTTGGGCTTATCCAAACCTCCTCAGGGCTACGCATTTATGGCGGTGGGATTTTATCTTCCTATGGCGAATCTAAATACTGTTTAGACAGCGACAAACCTCTGCGTAAACCGCTGGATCCCGTCGATGCTTTTCGCACCCCCTATCGCATTGATATTTTTCAACCACTGTATTTTGTAATTAAGGATTTTTCACAGCTGTTTAGTTTATCAAAACTTGATTTAATGGACTTAATTAACCAAGCAAGAACACTCGGTATGCATGCGCCCTTATTTGAACCAAAAGAGAAGGACGATGGTAGATTTTTATAGCTTAGCGCTGTACCTCTCGCATTTCTAATTTAGCTTTTGCATAAGCACTGGCCGTTTGATTTCTATGCTGCGTTAACTGTTTTAACAAAGCGGTGGGTATTTTTTCATTATCTATTAAAAACTGTAAAATTAACCAATCATCCTGCGTGCTCAATTCTTGCAAAATCGTTTCTGGTGTAACTGGATTCTTGGCAATATTTGCTTTAATCCATTTATCCATAAGCGCTGAAGCATCTTTGTGCTTTTGATAGAGTGAAATAATAATAGCAACATCCGCATTAGGGTTCTGCGTTATGCTGTAGGCTATTTTATCGCCATGTTTTTTCCATAACTCATCTAATACAGCCTTGGGCGTACTCGGATTGCTTGCCACATCAGCAATGATATATTCGGATGAACTTTTCGATAATTTTTTCAATGTGTCCGTCGAGGTGTTTTTATGTCTTGCAACCAAGCGCTTAACTGAAAAGCCCTTGGCGTTGTTTTCTTGAAAATAATACACAGAGCCCAAGCCATTTTCCAAGTTGGGATCATTAATATTTGCAATGCTATCTAGGGTGGTGCTGTTGGTAAACGGGTTAAGTGCCATTGCTTCTAATATAAAAGGCTGTGATTCTTTGCTAAAATTACTATAGTTATTAAATTTATCTTGGATAGCATTTTCACTTTGCAATAAATTAATTTCATAAATTTCCAGCTTTGTTTCCATAACGTCTTTTACTTTTGCTGAAAAATCGCCAACACATTTGAGAACAATAGCCAAAGAAAGTAAAAAAAGGAGATTTATTTTAGGGCTAGGTATTTTAAAGGCGGTTATTACGTACGCTAACGCAGCAGCAAAATACCAGACTTGAAGCGCCGATAGGGTTGCCACCAAGGGAAGAAAAATAAATCCAACCGAAGCAGTCGAGCTAGAGGAACGTAAAATCGTGTTGGCTTGCGCCATAAAAACTGCGGCAAATACAATGGCCATGGTGATGGCCATATATTTAAAGAAATTTTTAAGCACCTTTTTCGATAGCGGTAAAGGCAAAAGAAAGTCTTTAACAGTTTGCGAAAGTGTCATGATTCACCACTACAAAAGCTGCCACACTACCCTACTTTCGGTTTATCTGCCCAACAATTAAAATGATGATCCCACCGGCCAGGCATAGCCCTCCAAACCATGGCGGAAATTGCACCCGCTCTTTGGTTTGCGCGGTAATTTGCAGATCGCCAAATTTAGCCACTTCTTCCTTTTTGTTATAGGTGTACCCTTGATAGGAAAAGGCAAGGATACCAACAACAATAAGAAGAATGCCAACGATAGTGGTAACTTGCCTCATTTTTCCTCCCTGGATAAAAATCTAGGCTTTATGTGTCATTGCAATAATAGCGTCTGATTTAGCTGCGCAAATAAAATCATTTTCAGATAATCCACCAATCGCATGGGTAGAATACCGTACTTTGCATTTATTATAGGATACTTCTAGATCCGGATGATGATTTTCTGTATGCGCCATATAAGCCAGGGCATTTACAAATGCCATGGTATGGTAATAATTTTTGAACGCATAGGTACGATAAATTTCTGTCGCTTGAGGGGTTAATTCCCATTGCGGGATCTTTTTTAAAAGAAACGCTGCTTCTTTTTGGCTTAAGGGGCTTACCCCGCCTTCGCAGGCTTTACAATGTTTTTGGGTTAAATCGTCACTCATGTCATGTCCCCTTGTAAACTATTTTTAAGCGCATTTAAGCATGCTTGATTTTGCGCATGCGTACCAATGGTAATACGGTAAAAATCTTGCATCTGATATGGCGCTAAAGGCCTTATAATAATACCTTGCCTTAGCAAGGCTTGAAAAATATCAACGCCTGGCCGTTTAATTTCTAAGGCAAAAAAATTTCCGTGGGTTGGAAGATACTTTAACCCTAACTCACTGAACCCTTCACTCAGTTGTTTTTTTCCCTGCTCATTGAGCGTGATACTTTTTTTAACAAAGCTTTGATCTTGCAACGCTAAGATTGCACCAACTTGAGCCAGCAGGTTCACATTAAAAGGTTGGCGAAGGCGATTCATCAATTCAATAATGCGTGAGTCTGCAATACCATACCCAATGCGCAAGCCGGCAAGCCCGTAGGCTTTAGAAAATGTACGAGTAATAATTAAATTAGGGTACTGCTTCAGCAACGGGGTGGTCTGCGGATAATCCTGCACAGTGACGTATTCATA
>CAZHSJ010000200.1:0-4907 GCA_964535225.1 Uncultured Candidatus Berkiella sp.
TCTAACGCTGAATCTGCTCTTGAGTAGATTTGGATAGGTTTAGAAGAACGGCTTTTATCTTATTGTTGAGGCATCTGGGTGGTGGTAGGTATTTGCAACAACAGCTTTACCTTCTCGCCAATTAAAAAACGATTTAGCCAGCTTTTTGGAAAGCCTATTAAATGGGTGTTAAATAGTAAGATTTCTCTATTCAGTAGCGTAGTCAGATAGTCGATTTGCTGATCGAATGATAAAAGTTGCATTTTTAAGATTATAAATTGACGATTTTCGCCAATTGCAGGAAAGTGTTGGGCCTGCACAATAAGATATTTCAAAATTTGCGTTACCGCATTTTGTTTTGCAGTAAAAGCCTGCAGGGCCTCTTGATTGGTAAGAATGGACTTATCGATAGGCCCCTTTGCCACTTGATAGGCCTTATTTAATTCTTCAAGAATTTCTTTTGCTTGAGGCGCATTGTCCTGAACTAACTTCGCAAATTGAGGAATAAGTTCTACCCGCCGGGTGGCATTCTCTGAAACAGAGGTAAAATAATTATCAATGTTCTTATTTGCCACATGTATACTGTTTATCCAACTACCTATTAATAAATAAAAAAGTACCAACAACCCAATGACGATGAGCGCTAACTTGGCTTTCGGACTTTTTAGGATGGGTGGGATCTCCACAAGGTGCTCCATATCTATTCATGATTCACTTTAGCATAGATGCATCAATTACACACATTTGCCCCTATAAACTACTCCAATTGATTGAAAAATAAAAGCTTTTACACTTTGTCGGTTAGTTCAAAACGATAGTCAGTTCTAAATTGTATCTCGCCGCTTAAGGCGTTATCATTTGCCTAACGCAATGGTCTATCTGAAGCAGTATGGATATTTTTCATTTACTAACCCAAAACCCACTACAAAGACGTCGTGAGATCGTCTTTTTGCTTTTGACGGGTTTATTTTTAAGTACCTTTGCCCTTCTTAACGTGCTAGGGTTGACGCGGATTATTAATTTCGACATTCAACTCTTTGGTTTTCATATTCCAGCGATTATTCCTTTAGGGGTTTTACCTTATCCCATCACCTTTATTTGCGCTGATCTTATCACCGAGTTCTATGGAAAAGAGCGAGCCAGGATGGTGGTTTGGATGGGATTAATCATTAACTTGTGGATAGCGTTCATTTTATGGGCAAGCGCCTATTTACCACCCGCCATCACATTAGATCCGCTAACGCATATGCCCAAAACAACGGATCCCAGCTATTCGTACTACCTTATCCGTCAATACACTATCAGTGGCATTTTTGGCTCAATGATAGCTTATCTTATTGCTCAGCTATTAGACGTGCACATATTTGCCTGGTGCAAAAATATAACAAAGGGTAAACATCTGTGGTTTCGTAGTAATGTCTCAACGCTCATAAGCCAATTAGTTGATACCGTCATTGTCACCACGTTTAGCTTTTATTTTACCGATGCCGTTATTGATGCTTTAAATCAACATGATAAATCTCCTTCTGTTTTATTTACGGTTATCATGTCTGGATATTTTTTTAAGACTATCGCGACGATTTTAAGCACCATCCCTTTTTGTCTTACCGTTTATTTCTTAAGAGGCTTTTTAGAGCACAAACCCTTGCATAACACGCCTCCTTTAAAAATACTGACAAATCCAACTTAAGCAGTACTGGAAGCCTTTCACTCCATTAATTCTCAACTTAGCAACTTAAATTCTGAGCTATGCTTACAGGGCACAGTTCAGGAATTTGAATGCAACTCTCACCAGCTTGTATATAAAACTCCTGATTACTTTATGATGTTCACCACTTTGGAGATAGTATTATGAGCCCAGATAAAGACCAATTCAAAAAACAACAGCAACAGCAACAACAACAGCAAAAAGACAGAGACATGAAAAATCCACAAAGGCAAGGTGGCCAACAAAATCCTCAACGAACTGGCCAACCTGGACAAAAAAATCCTCAGGATAGAGATCAAGGAAGAAGATAAATTCTCTAAAAAGAAAAGCCTCTCTTAGGAGAGGTTTTTTTTACGGCTGTTGACCTATCACAAAACGCAAGTGGCAAAGTAATCTGAGCTGGTAATTTTTTCTACCATGTTTGGATCTTGGAAATCATATTCAATGAGGGAAGACCAGGACCGCAACCAGGTCAGCTGCCTTTTTGCAAGCTGTCTCGTTGCCGTAATTGCCTTATTACGCATCTCATCATAGTTAATTTCACCTTGTAAGAATTGCCAAACTTGGCGATAACCCACAGCGCGCATGCTGGGTTTAGACAAATCTAAATCATTTCGTAATTTTAACTTTTCTACTTCTTGCACCAACCCTCTGGATAACATTGCATCAAATCGATTTTCAATTCTTTCATGCAATATCGAGCGTGGTGTGCTAAGCGGTGTTAGTCCAATATAAGTAAAGCTATAAGGCGATTCATCTATGGGCTGAGTTTGCCAATAAGTTATGTTTTCCCCTGTAATTTCCTTGATCTCTAATGCACGGCTAATGCGTTGTTGATCGTTTGGTTTTATTTTTGATGCCGCCACAGGATCATCTTTCATCAGTATTTGATGCAAATAAGGCCATCCCACTTCTTTTGCCTTGCTTGCAATTTTTTCTCTTATGATGGGATCACCGGTTGGTAACGTTGAGATCCCATTCTTGAGAATATTGAAATACATCATCGTCCCACCCACTAATAGTGGGATCTTCCCTTTTTTCTTAATTTGTTGAATAAGGCTTAAGGCATCTTGTTGAAATTGCGCAGCACTATAGGCAATGGCGGGATCTAAAAAATCCATCAGATGGTGCGGTATAGTTGCACGAACCTCAAAAGAGGGCTTGCCACTACCAATATCCATCCCTTGGTAAATTTGCGCAGAATCAACATTAATAATTTCGATGGGCAGGCTTTTCGCTAAAGCCAGCGCTAAATCCGTTTTACCACTGCTGGTAGGCCCCATCAGGCACAAGACGCTTGGTTTTTCAGGATGAATCATAAAAAATAATTACATTAACTAACTTTTAATATGGCAATAGTGCTGACTATACCACTAATTAAGACAAAAACATCACGCTAAGGCCGCTTTTTTGGCCGTTAATATTGCCATCTCTTCATGACGAAGACGTAACATACCCTCTGTAGGGTCGGTCTGCACCCAAGCTTCAACGAGCGCTTCGTCAAAAGTAACAGGGCAGTTGCTCAAGGTGGATGATAAAGGCCGTTCTGTTAAAAGGGCAGTCACAACACTTTTCATTAAGCCCTCCTCAACAGGACTATCCAGCACCTGTGGTTGAGTTAGCACTTTAAGCATTTGCTTGTTCACAGCCACATTAAAGCCTGCCTGCGCTAAGCGGTCTACCATGCTTGCACCCATTTCATTATCCAAGCGAATTTCAAGCGGAAAAAGTAGGTTTTTTCGCGTGATCTCTTGTGTTTTGAAATAAAAATCAAGGAGTGATTTTTTAGCAGTCACTAAATCAATGATAACAATACCCGCTGCTTCTTCAAGCATAACGTAGCGCTTTTTATTATTGTCACCCTTGTGCTTGGCCACGTTGATTTTTGTGATAAAGGCATCTTGTGCATAGTCCGTTTTAGGTAAAGAATACCGGGGTGAATAAGTTGAATGCGCCTTGTTTGTTTGTACAAGAGAGGGGGGAGTGGGTTGCGTTATTGCTTCGTGTGTAAAATTATTTATTTGTAATAGCGTATCACGCACACATTTGGTAATAAAATCATGCACAAATCTTGCCTGCTCAAACCTCACTTCTTGCTTGGTAGGATGGACATTCACATCCACCTCTTGCGGCTTTATCTTTAAAAAGAGTACAAAACATGGATAAGTGCCAAGCTCTGTTTGCGCACTCTCAAGGTAAATTGTTTTGATGGCATGCTGAATAAAACGATCTTTTACCATCCGTTGGTTAACAAAAAAATATTGGCAATCTGCGGTACGCCTTGAAAGTTGTGGAAAACCTAACCACCCAGCTAAGGACAAATCTGTTGTTTGTACATTAAGAGAAGCTGCTTGCTCAGCAAATTGTAACGAGCAAATTTTAGCCAAGCGAGAAGTACAGAAAGGATCTTTCGCCCCTATAAAGTGGCGTACAATTTTTTGTTGGTGCCTTAAAACAAAAGTGATGTGTGGAAAAGCCAAAGCGATACGTTTTACAACCTCTTCAATCGCCTGGAATTCCGTTTTTTCACTTTTCAAAAATTTTCGCCTAACTGGGGTATTATAAAATAACTCAAAGATCTCCACCGTTGTACCATCAGGGTGGGCAACCAAGGATACGATTGGCTCATTGTGGTTAACTTCTATTTGCCATGCTTTGTCTTGAAAGGCTGGTTTTGAAATTATCCGGCACCTGGAAACCGAAGCAATACTTGCCAGGGCCTCTCCACGAAACCCCATACTACCAATACCGGCTAAATCATCTATGGTGCGAATCTTACTGGTGGCATGTGATGCAATTGCTAAGGGAAGATCTTCTTTCACAATACCCGTGCCATTATCGCGCACCCGAATTAAATGCAGTCCTGCGCCCTCTATATCTATTTCTATTTTTGAGGCTTTTGCATCAAGGGCGTTTTCAACTAACTCTTTAACTACCGAAGCAGGGCGCTCTACAACTTCTCCCGCAGCAATTTGGTTTGCAACTTGTGATGAAAGCTGGATAATGCGAGGATATTTCACTTTACTTCTACTTCTTTGCAACTGTCATTTCATCTGTTTGTTTAACGGGCTTTGGACGTTTAGCAACGTAGGCTTTCACGCCGGCAAGTAAAGCTTGTGCAAGCGCTTTTTGGTGCGCAGCTGATTTTAACTTCTTTTCACCTTCTTTATTTGAAATAAAGCCAAGCTCAACTAAAACAGAAGGAATATCAGGTGACTTT
>CAZHSJ010000201.1:0-4890 GCA_964535225.1 Uncultured Candidatus Berkiella sp.
AAGGTAAGCTCTGAGAAATGCTGCTTAAGCGTGTCACGAATGTGGGATTCTTCTTGTGCTTGATTTGCATATAATTGAAAGCTAACTAATGTGATGAAAAATGTGGTCCACAGGGTGAATAACTTGATACGCATAGCTTTCCTTAGAATGACCCATAGAAGTCTTATAGACTAACAGTGCGCTCATGGTCGAGCAACCATTCTTTTATGGCCACCATGCTTCCTTGTACAAACCCGCTAAAGCCGCCGATCCCGCTTGCCCCAACAACGCGATGACAAGGAATTATTAAGGGCACAGGATTAGTGCGACAAGCCATCCCAACAGCACGCGCTGAAGTATTGAGTTTTTTAGCTAATTCCCCATACGTTTTTTTTTGTCCGAGTGGGATCTGACGAATTGCCTGCCACACCTTTTTTTGGAAAGGGGTACCTTCAAGTAGAACCTCAATATCTTTGAGGCACACGGGGGTATCAAAAAAGTCTTCTATTTTTTTTGCTATCTTTCTTACATTTTTAGATTGTTTGGCGCTAGGTAAAGGCACAATACTTTTTTCAAGAAAGCAGATAGCACTTACTTTTTCGTTTTTGCATTGTATACCAAGGTGGCCAATGGGTGTTTTTAGAATAAAATCGAACATCGCAATACTAAAAGGGGCCTATTGGCCCCCTTATCTTACTCTTGTACTGTTGATTTATTTTTGTTTAAGTCTTCTTTAATTCTGGCCGCTCTACCTGCTAAATCACGCAAGTAATAAAGCTTGGATTTACGCACTTTACCGTGGCGTTTTACTTCAACGCTGCCAATAGACGGGCTATGGGTTTGGAAAACGCGCTCTACGCCTTCGCCATGTGAAATTTTACGCACCGTAAAAGAAGAGTTAACGCCACGATTTTTGATAGCAATGACCACACCTTCAAACGCCTGAAGACGTTCACGGTTACCTTCAACCACTTTTACCCAAACACAAACGGTATCCCCTTGGGAAAACTCAGGAATGTCCTGACGCAAAAATTCCTTTTCATATTCTTGAATAAACCCTGAGCTCATAAAAAACTCCTTAACTATTATTTTAAGATTCATATTCTAGTTGAAACGCGGCAAGTAATGCTTTGCTCGTTTCATCTAGGGTTAATTTTTCCAATATATCTGGCCGATAAAGCCAGGTTTGTCCCAAGGATTGTTTTTTACGCCATGTTTTAATGGCTTGATGATCCCCACTCAACAAAACCTGCGGCACCGCTTGCCCATCTAAACAAGCTGGCCTGGTATAGTGAGGACAATCTAACAATCCGTCGTTTTCACGACTAAACGTGTCCGCTTGTGCTGAAGCTTCATGCCCCAACGCACCTGGGATCCACCGCGTGATAGCATCGATGACCACCATCACTGCAAGCTCTCCCCCAGAAATCACATAATCACCGATGGAGATCTGTTCATCGACATCACGTTCAATAACGCGATGATCAATGCCTTCATAGCGACCCGCAATAAAAATTAAGGGCTGCTTACTTTGTGCTAACTCTCGCGCTCTTTCTACATCAAAGCGCTTACCTGCGGGTGTGACATAAATCACATGCGCAGGCTTGGGCGATGCTTGCTTTGCGCTTTCAATTGCCTTGCGCAAAGGCTCCACCATCATCACCATGCCAGGACCGCCGCCATAGGGTCTGTCATCCACCGTGGCATAGCTGTCTTGTGTAAAATCTCTTGGGTCCCATGTTTTGAGTGTTAGCAGTTGTTGCTGTACCGCTTTACGGGTAATGCCACACTCTGTAATAACCTTAAACATTTGTGGAAATAAGGTGACAACACCACACCACATTAAAGTTCTAGATCCCAATCTACCGTTATTTTTTTATTCGCCAAATCGACTTCTTTAACCGTTTCATTCATGACAAACGGAATATGTCTCTCTTTTTCTTGGTGTTTTACCACCATGATATCGGCATTTGCATTTTCATAAAGGTAAGCAATATGGCCAAAGGGTTCACCATGAGCATTTACTACTGCTAAACCTTCTAAATCTGTCCAATAAAATTCGTCTTCGGGAAGTTCTTTTAGGGCTTCCCTTTCTACTGCAATCATGCAATTGGTAATAAGTGATGCACTTTCGGGGTTATCAATTTCGCTTAATTTTGCAACAAGCCCTTGTCCATGGCGACGGCCTTGTGCTAAGGAAAGCCCCAACCACTCACCCTGGTGCTCTATATACCAATGTGGGTATTTTAATATGTTATCGATGGGAGAGGTAAACGAATGGATATGTTGCCATCCTTGAACACCATATGGCGCACCAATTTTCCCAACGACAACAAGCACAGCTTCATGAGCATCTTCATGCTCATGAGTACACCCATGACTACAACCAGCCATTATTTAGGCCGCTTGTGTGCTGTTTTCGTCCCATTGCTTTACTAATGTCGCAACGCGGGTTGATAACTGAGCACCTTTCGCTACCCAATGTTCAACGCGATCACGTGCAAGGCGAAGTAATTCTTCTTTGCCTGCAGCAACGGGATTGAAAAAACCAATACGTTCAATAAAACGGCCATCGCGCTTATCACGTCGGTCAGCGACAACGATGTTATAAAATGGACGCTTCTTTGCGCCCGCGCGAGCTAAGCGAATCACCACCATGACGATGCTTTTCCTTTTACTCTTATGTCAGAAAATTTACTTATTTTTTTATGCTTTTGGCATTAAAGGGTTGGCATTGTACGCTAAATTTTCATCTCATACTACACCATACTCAAACCAGCGCCAAAACGGGCGAAGATCTCGCCCCTACTGCATTCCCCCACCAGCACCTGGCAATAGATTCTGCATCCCCTTCACACCACGCATCATCCGCTCAAGGCCACCCTTCTTGGATACTTTTTTCATCATTTTTTGCATTTGGGTAAACTGCTTTAGCACACGGTTCACCTCTTGAATGGTGGTACCCGAACCATTGGCAATGCGGCGCTTACGGGAACCTTGAATTAACAACGGGCGGCGGCGCTCTTTACGCGTCATAGAATTAATAATGGCCAGCATTTGATCGAGTGACTTATCATTCGCTTTGGCTTTAGCTTCAGCCGGAATTGCCGACATACCCGGCAATTTATCCATCATGCTAGCTAACCCTCCCATGTTTTTCATTTGAATTAGCTGGGAGCGAAAATCTTCAAAATCAAACTCTTTACCTTTGCTCAGCTTCTTAGCGAGTCTATCCGCTTCTTGCTTATCAACTTTGCGCTCTAGCTCTTCGACCAGCGATAAAATATCGCCCATGCCTAAGATCCGTGAGGCAGCTCTATCTGGGTAGAAAGGCTCTAGGGCATCCGTCTTTTCTCCCATCCCCACAAATTTAACGGGTTTGCCACCCGTGATTTGTCGAATGGATAAAATGGCGCCCCCTCTGGCATCACCATCTAATTTGGTGACAATAACACCGGTTAAAGACAGGGTTTCATTGAAGGCCTTGGCTGTTTTGGCAGCATCCTGCCCCATCATGCCGTCCACCACAAAGAGTGTCTCAATAGGATTAACAGCCTGATGAATGTGCTTAATTTCTTGCATCATGGTTTCATCGATATGCAGGCGGCCAGCTGTATCGATAATAATGACATCCACAAATTGTTTCTTAGCGGCAATCAGGGCTTCTTTAGCAATGTTGACGGGATCTTTAATATCACCATTTTCAAAGAAGTGAGCGCCTACTTCTTTGGCCAAAGTTCTTAATTGATCTATCGCGGCAGGCCGATAGACGTCTGCACTGGCAAGGAGAACGGATTTTTTTTGCCTCTCTTTAAGCCATTTAGCTAATTTTGCAGCGCTGGTGGTTTTACCCGAGCCTTGCAAGCCTGCCATTAAAACGCAAGCGGGAGGTTGTGCAGCTAAGTTAAGTTCTTCGCACCTATCCCCCATTAAATGGACCAACCTATCATTCACGATTTTAACCAGTTGCTGTGCAGGCGTGAGGCTCTTTCCTACCTCTACGCCCGAAGCATCTGCTTTAATTTCCTCAATAAAGGTATTAATGACTTCTAGGGCAACATCGGCTTCAAGCAGTGCCTCTCTGACTTCATTTAAGGTCTCTTTCATGTTGTCATCGGTGAGTTTGCCGCGGCCGACAACATTGCGGAAAGTTCTACTTAATCTATCTGTTAAGCTTTCAAACATGAAACACCTTCTTTGGTAAATGTGAACATACCCATATATGGCCCATGGGCTTTGCCGCAAAGCATAGCAAATCTTTAGTAGCAATTCTCGCTTAAGCTATGCGATGATTCCTTGGTAACAACAAGTAAATGCTTATGATTTTACACACGCTCGGCATAATTAGTATCTTATCTTACTCAGGCGCAGCCTTGCTACAAGGTCTCCACCTGTTTGGAAAGCGCACCGCTTCATCTTTTGAGTACCTTATCTCAACGTTGGTGTGCCTTACCTTGCATGGTTTTATACTTTACAAGTTAATTGATACCCCCCTTGGCCAAAACACCAACTGGCTTATTATGTTTTCCTTTACCTTATGGATAATGAATATTTTTACGTTCATGATGTCCTTGAAAGCCCCTATTAAACAGCTGTGCGTACTGACCTATCCTTTATCTGCCTTAACCTTAGGCCTTTGCTTAACTGGGCATCATGAAGTGCTCAGTAAACCCCCTCAAGATGTGTTGATGCATATTTTTATTTCTCTTTTTGCCATGAGTTTATTAACCATGGCCAGCTTTCAAGCCATCTTGTTAGCCTTACAAAATAGCTTAATTAAGCGGCATCGCTCATTGGTTTTGCGTTTTTTGCCGCCGCTTCAGACCATGGAAGGCTTATTGTTTGTTATTTTATGGAGCAGCTTAGGATTTTTAACTGCCTCACTGGGCAGTGGCTTTTTCTTTCAATCCA
>CAZHSJ010000202.1:0-4814 GCA_964535225.1 Uncultured Candidatus Berkiella sp.
GTTTGTTTGAATGCGAAAGAAAATTAAAGGAGACATAGGGTGTCTGAAACAAAGACATTAACTATTCATGACATCATAAAACTACTACCGCACCGATATCCATTTTTAATGATTGATAAAGTGCTGGATTATAGTGAAAACTCATTAAAAGCGCTAAAGAATGTTACCGCGAATGAGCCTTGTTTTATGGGACATTTTCCCGAAAATGCGGTTATGCCAGGCGTACTTATTACAGAGGCCCTTGCTCAAGCAGGCGCCATTTTAGCTTATTTAAAAACAAAAAGTAGCCCAAGAGATAACATATTTTTTCTTGCTGGCATAGACAATGCTAAATTTAAACAAATTGTTTCGCCCGGTGATCAACTTCATCTCGACGTTGAAATTACCGGCAACAAAGGGAATTTCTGGAAAATTCACGGTGATGCCACCGTGGAAGGAAAAATTGTTTGCTCAGTTGATATTTTAAGTGCAATGAGGAAATTGAGCCCGTGATTTCAGATAAAGCAATTATTGATAAAACTGCTAAAATTGCTGCCAATGTAGAGATTTCGCCATTTGCTGTAATCGGTAAAGACGTTGAAATAGGTGAAGGTTCGTGGATTGGTCCGCATGCGGTGGTAAACGGCCCGACTAAAATTGGTAAGAATAATAAAATTTACCAATTTGCATCGATTGGAGAAGCCCCCCAAGATAAGAAATATGCCAATGAGCCCACACGCTTGGAGGTAGGTGATAATAACACCTTCAGAGAGTGCACGACGGTGTCTCGTGGCACGGTCAGTGGTGGTGGCCTCACTAAAATTGGTAGTGATAATTTATTTATGGCTTATGTGCATATTGCCCATGATTGCATGGTAGGCAATAACACCACATTTTCAAATAATGCCTCTTTAGCAGGACACGTGACAGTAGATGATTATGCGAATTTAGGTGGTTTTGTTGGCGTTCACCAATTTTGTAACATCGGCAGTTATTGTTTTTGTGCTGGTGGTAGCATGATTGTAAAAGATGTGTTGCCTTTTATAACGGTGTCGGGAAACTTAGCGCAGGCCTATGGGCTTAATGTGGAAGGTTTAAAGCGGCGTCAATTTACAACGGATGAGATCACGATTTTAAAACGTGCTTATAAAACCTTATTCCGCCAAGGGTTAACTTTAGAAGAAGCCGTGCATAAAATTGAAGCGATGATCCCAGAATGCCGCCATGTGTCATTACTGATCGATTTTATTAAAAAATCAACGCGCGGTATTATTCGCTAATGAGAATAGGCATTGTTGCCGTCGAAGAATCAGGCGATATATTAGGCGCAGATCTGATGGCAGCTTTACTTAAACATTATCCCGATGCGCAATTTGAAGGTATTGGCGGCCAAAGAATGCTCGCTTTGGGCTTTAAAAGCCTTTATCCTCTTGAGCGATTATCTGTGATGGGCTTGATTGAGCCCTTAAAACGTCTTTTTGAGATCCTCTCTATTCGACGCAACTTAAAAAATTACTTTTTAAAATCCAAGCCTTCGGTGGTTATTGGGATTGATGGGCCTGATTTTAATTTATCGCTTGAGAAATCACTTAAAGCAAAAGGACTAAAGACCGTCCATTATGTTAGTCCAACCCTATGGGCTTGGCGAAAGGGGCGTATTCATACCATTAAAAAAGCAGTGGATTTGGTTTTAGCTTTATTTCCTTTTGAAACACCGATTTACCATAAACATCAGATCCCGGTTTGTTTAGTAGGACATTCGCTTGCCGATAGTATTCCGATGCATTCTGATAAAGCGATAGCAAGAAAAGAACTTAATTTACCTATGGAAGGCAAGGTGGTTGCCTTGCTCCCAGGAAGCCGCCATCAGGAATTGCATTATTTAGGGGAGCCATTTGTTAAAACAGCACAATGGCTACATGAACAAGATCCTTCGATCACCTTTATCAGTGCGTGTGCGAACAAGGAACGACAACGTCAATGGGCAAGCATTATTGAGAACATGCAGGGACCCAAGGTAAGCTTATTTGATGGCAAGGCAACGACAGTCATGGCAGCAAGTGATGCCATTTTGGTCGCATCTGGAACAGCGTCACTTCAGGCAATGTTAGTAAAAAGGCCAACTGTTATTGCTTATAAAATGAAACCCTGGGTTTTTGCGATTGCAAAAAGGCTGGTTAAAGTCCCTTTTATTGGGTTGCCTAATTTATTGGCTAACAAACAGATCATGCCTGAATTTATTCAGGAGAATGTGCAACCAGATCGTATAGGGCAACAATTACTCACTTATTTAGCAAATCCTGCTATCGTGTCAGGATTGACGGCAGAGTATGAAAAAATTCATGATGATCTCAGAAGAAATGCGGGGGAGACGGCGGCGAAGGCCATAAGTCAATTAATTAAGGAATAATAATGACTTTGCATAAGTTAGTAGCTGGGGTGGACGAGGTTGGCAGAGGTCCACTGGCTGGGCCAGTGTTAGCGGTTGCCGTTATTTTATCTGATAAACGAATTAATGGTTTAAAAGATTCTAAATTACTTACCCATAACAAAAGGGAACTTTTAAGCCATCGTATTAAAGAGCGCGCTATTGCTTGGGCTTATGGTGTGGCTTCCGTGAAAGAAATAGACAACATTAATATTTTAAATGCCTCTCTTTTGGCCATGAAACGTGCCGTAGAATATTTGCAGGTAAAGCCTGACGAGGTATTGGTGGATGGGAACAAGTGCCCAACACTGGATATTCCGGTGCGTGCTATTGTCGGGGGCGATAATTTAATTGCAGAAATTTCAGCAGCCTCTATTGTTGCAAAAGTCATTCGAGACTATTTAATGACTTGTTTTGATAAGCATTATCCACAATATGGTTTTGCACAACATAAAGGCTATGGCACTAAAGATCATCTAATAGCCTTAAAAAAACATGGGCCTTCTCCCATTCACCGTTTAAGTTTTATGCCTGTAAAAGCGTTAGTTGGTTTATCGTGAAACCTTTTGTTCACTTAAATGTCCGCTCTGAATATTCTATCGTAGATAGCATTATTCAAATTGACTCTCTCACCGAGGCAGCTTCGCGTGAGAACATGCCTGCCATTGCACTAACAGATATATGCAATTTATTTGGCATGGTGAAGTTTTATAAAGCCTCTATTCATAAAGGTATTAAACCTATTATTGGCACACAACTATGGGTCGCTAATGAAGATAATAGCAGCACTTACCATAAAATGATCTTGTTGTGTCAGAATAGGCAGGGCTATCAAAATCTCACCTTGCTAATTAGTAAAGCCTATCAATTAGGGGAACATTTAGAAGTACCTTTAGTGAAAAAGGAATGGATCATTGAGCACAACGAGGGCTTGATTGCGTTAAGCGGAGCGCAATATGGGGAAGTGGGGCAAGCGATAGTTCACGATGCCTTTGAGAAGGCAAAATTTTTACTTAATGAATGGATGGGAATTTTTTCAGATCGTTATTATCTTGAAATACAACGCAATGAGCGAAAAAATGAAAAATCCTATGAGAAGGGGGCCATTGCGCTTTCAAAAGAACTGAATTGTCCTTTGGTAGCCACCAATGAGGTGGTGTATATCAATAAAGACGATAATGAAGCGCATAAAGCCAGAGTTTGCATTCAAGAAGGTACCACCTTAGAAGCCGCAAAGTACGATAATTACAGCCAAAAGCAATATTTTCGTTCACAACATGAAATGGCAACGCTGTTTCAAGATTTGCCACAAGCAATAGAAAACACCTATGAAATTGCAAAACGTTGTAGCCTTATCTTGAAGCTGGATGAACCAGTTTTACCTTCATTCACGGTGCCACAAGGGTATACCGAAGCAACCTATTTGAAAAAAGCATCCGTAGAAGGCTTGGAAAAACGTCTTGCATTTAAGGCCAAACAAAAACCTTTTACAAACGAAGCCTGGGAGGCCTTGCGAAGCGTTTACGAGTCGAGATTGCAAACAGAGTTATCTGTTATAAGTGAAATGGGTTTTCCGGGTTATTTTTTGATTGTGGCTGACTTTATTCAATGGGCAAAATCAAATGCCATTCCCGTTGGGCCGGGGCGGGGCTCAGGGGCAGGATCCCTTGTTGCTTATGCTTTAGAGATCACCGACTTAGATCCCATGGATTATGAACTGCTGTTTGAGCGGTTCTTAAATCCAGAGCGGGTATCCATGCCTGACTTTGACATTGATTTTTGTATGGATAACCGCGACAGGGTGATTGAGTATGTTTCTAAACGCTACGGCAGAGGATCGGTGTCGCAAATTGCCACCTTTGGCACCATGGCAGCCAAAGCGGTGGTGAGAGATGTGGGGCGTGTGCTGGGGCACCCCTACGGATTTGTTGATAAAATTGCCAAACTGATCCCTTTTGAAATAGGCATGACCTTAGAAAAAGCCTTGCAGCAAGAACAAGCTTTGCAAACACGTTTTCAAGAAGAAGAAGAGGTTAGAAACCTAATTACCCTAGCCCAAAAATTAGAAGGTATTGTTCGTAATGTTGGTAAGCATGCTGGTGGCGTTGTAATCGCACCCTCCAGTTTAACTGATTTTGCACCGCTGTATTGTGAAAAAGAGGCCGATCAGGTTGTTATTCAATTTGACAAAGATGATGTTGAAGCCATTGGTTTAACCAAGTTTGACTTTTTGGGGCTACGCACCCTCACTATTATTGATTGGGCCGTGCAAAATGCCAATGTACTATTAAAAGAAGAGAACAAACCGTTAATCGATATTCCGAGCATACCGCTGGATGATCCCTTAACATTTCAGTTGCTTAAAAACTGTACAACCACCGCCGTCTTTCAGCTTGAATCAAGAGGA
>CAZHSJ010000203.1:0-4806 GCA_964535225.1 Uncultured Candidatus Berkiella sp.
GGCTTTGGCAGCTTTGCGCTACGCTACCGCCCTCCACGTACCGCCCGTAATCCTAAAACCGGTGAATATGTCGCCACACAAGAGAAGTATGCTCCGCACTTTAAGCCAGGTAAGGAATTAAGAGAACGTGTGAATGAATCTGCCTTATCACACCAGGAGGAGAATTAATCATTATGGGGAACAGTATGTTTAATAACAAACAACGCAAGTCACTTTGCCTGCGTGCGCTACAACTCATGATGATCCTTTTTGCCTTTTCTTACGCTACGCTAACCCATGCTCTTTCCAGCGTGGATGTGGATGAAGATTATTATGGCAATGCTGGGACCTACCCCTTTAAAAATGCAATAGAGGGAACAGAGTCCCTAAACCCTGAAGATGTTGCTTTCTTAAATGCCGTGAATGC
The DNA here is from genome assembly GCA_964535225.1 of Uncultured Candidatus Berkiella sp. Taxonomy (GTDB): domain Bacteria; phylum Pseudomonadota; class Gammaproteobacteria; order Berkiellales; family Berkiellaceae; genus Berkiella. The sequence goes on from CAZHSJ010000203.1 coordinate 407, forward strand.
AACCAGAATTATTAATCGTTGGTATATGCGCTTGATGGTTGGAAAGCCAAAACTAAGATTAGATGAAATTGAAAATGATTCCGTGGGGACCTTTAATGGTATGCCCATCTTTACCCCAGCGATTAATGAAAACTTAACGCAAGTGACCTTAGCGGGGGGTTATTTCTGGGAACAATGGGCCGCAGAGTTTGAAATATTATTTTCAAAGCGCTTTGACTTTTCGATTGCGCCAACCTTTGTTGCGCCTCCTACGGCACCCAATGTGATTACCCAAGTTGAGTTAAACCAAATTGCGGCTTTTTTTAACGCACAGTATGTATTACCACGGTTATTTAGCTGGTACCCCAGACGCTTACAAATTCATTTTGATGCTGGGGTAGGTGGTGCGTTAAAAATGGCGAATGTATCTACCTTTTCACTCACAAACGCACCCTATCAAAGTGGCTCAACACGCACATTAACAGCAGCCGCAAATTTAGGGCTGGGCGCGCGCTACCAGGTGACAGCAAATGTTCTTGTAGATGTTGCCTACCGTTATTTCTTCTTAGGTAAAACAGAATTTGGTCCGGCCCTCGCAGCCAATGCAGCACAGGATGTGCAATTTACCGCAAAAACTACTCAATCTAATGGATTTTTTGCTGGGGCAGTTTATCAGTTTTAAATAATTAAAGCTCAGGGAAATGGGGCCATGACAACATCACTTTTTAGATCCGCCATTGTAGGCATTATCGCGATAGGTTTAGGCGGTTGTCAGTCGCAGGGCGCTAACTTCTCGTGGCATGCAAAGCGAGTTGATACCGCAGCAGCTGAGCAAAAACAAGAAGCCCAAGAACCTAAAAAAGTGGTTTACGCCAAAAAAACCACCCCTCATAAAAAGCAACTTAAACACAAAAAAGAGAAGCCAACCAAAAAAATAGCCGTTGCAACAGCATCCAAAGCACCCGTTTTAATCCCTGAAAGCAATACGCGGACCTCTGCTTTCAAAGGATGGTGGTCACTCTCCCATGCAAAAGCGGGGATAGATGAATTTTGGGGCAAAAGTTGGTGGTGGGGAAAACAAGTTTATCTGCCCCCTGGCGCGGAAGGTTTATTCGTTAAAGGTGAACAATATTATCGCGATACAGCACCCAATAGTTTAGCTAAGGCGCGATATTACTTTGAACTTGCTGCAAAACAAGGCAACCGCTTTGCCATGGGTCGATTAGGTGAAATGGCCTATTACGGCAGAGGATTACCACAAAATGATGAAGTTGCTGCCGCTTGGTTTCGTCAAGCAGCAGAACAAGGTTTGGCCTCTGCACAGCTGATGATGGGTGATATGTATTTGGAAGGCAAAGGTGTACCCGTAGACATTCAAAGCGCCAAATACTGGTATGAAACAGCCATCGCACAAAACAATGTCGATGCCCTCTTGAAGTTAGGGCAGCTCTTTGAAAATCATTCCAAAAATTATAATGATCAATTGCGCGCAATAGATCTTTATAATCAGGCAATTCAATTAGGCGCAGCAGATGGTAAATATCGTCTAGGTTATTTATATGCGCATAATGATTATATCCCTCATAACTATCGTAAAGCCCTACACTTGTTCCAAGAAGCAGGTGATCTTGGTGTGAGTGACGCCTATGCTGAAATAGGTGAAATGTATTTGTCTGGGCGTGGGGTACAACAAGACAAAGCACAAGCACTACATTGTTTTATTAAAGCGGCCGAAATGGGCTCTGCCAAGGGAGCATTTAACCTCGGTGTGATGTATGAAGTCGGAGATTGGGTGCAAAAAGACTATCATAAAGCACACTATTGGTATCGTATGTCGGCAGATTACCACTATCCCTTTGCGGCATTTCGTTTAGGTGAATTTTATTCCCAAGGGTTTGGCGTGCCTGTGGATTACACCATTGCTAACTACTGGTACAAACTGGCTGCAGAAGATGAAATAGCTATCGCGCATTCTCGGCTAGGTGATCACTATTTTATTGGTCGCGGTTTTTATCACGATCCCTATAAAGCTTATGTACATTATTGCGAAGCAGCCAAGTTGGGCGATGTTTATTCTCAATATATGTTAAGTGAAATGTACCTAACCGCAGATGGTGTTCCCTATTCGTTAGAGAAGTCTGTGTACTGGTATGAGACAGCTGAAAAAGCAAGTGGTAATGCGATTGCTAAGTATCAAGTGGGTTGGCATTATCAGTTTGGTGAAGGGTTTGAGCAAAATATTGAAGAAGCCATGTGGTGGTATGATTTGGCAGCAAAGCAAGGCTATGAAGTGGCTGCTAATGAACTTGGCGAACTTTACATGAAAGGGCGTTATGTCACCAAAGATTATGAAAAAGCCATTCACTATTTCACAAAGGCAGCAAAAAATGATTATGCCCTAGCACAATATAATATTGGCTTAATGTACTACAACGGTTGGGGAATCAACGAAGACAGGCAGCTCGCCATGAAGTGGTTTATGAAGGCAGCAAAACGCCATGAGAGTGAGTATGCGCAATACTTAATTGGCGAAATGTATGCTGAAGGCTTAGGCGTGAAACAAGATAAAGCGCATGCTTATGCCTGGTTACGTATAAGTGCCGATCATCGCATGGAAAACATGGAGCAAGAGTTAACCAAATTGCTCTGGGGAACTTCGCCAGCAGAAGATAGACGGGCACTGAGGCTAGCTAAGCAATATGACTTAAAATATGGTAATCGGTATTTAATCGAAAACGAAGCGCCATAAAAATATAAGTTATTATTTTAAATAAATACAGGGGCATTCACCTAGGTGAGCCCCTTTTTTTATGTTTAAGAAAAATTTAACAAGTTAATGGGTTTACATTATTGCTTGGGTGGTTCAAATTATCCCCCCAGGGAAAAAACTTACATACGATATAATGAACACAATGCAAACGACTAGCCTATATGATTATTCACAACGCTCCAGCCTTCGCGCAGGCGTAGTTTGGGGGCTGGCTGCCATCTTCTACTTTTACGAGTTGATGCTTTTAGTTTCTACCAGTGTGATGGTAGATGATTTAACCCATACGTTTAAAACCACAGCAGAACAATTAGGCAGCCTTTCGGCGTGTTACTATTATGCCTATGCTGCGATGCAGATCCCCGTTGGCTTGTTAATGGACAGATTTGGTCCGCGCATTTTGCTTACCATAGCTTGTGGTTTTTGTGCCCTGGGATCCCTTATTTTTGGCTATGCCGACACCTTACTGATTGCACAAATTGGCCGATTTGTGATGGGAGTGGGGGGCGCCTTTGCGGTGGTCGGTTGTTTAAAACTGGCTTCAATCTGGTTTCCGATTAATCGATTTGCCCTATTAACGGGGGTGATGGTTGCCGTTGGTATGATGGGTGGCGTTTTTGGCCAGGCTCCCGTGGCGAAATTAGTTATGTTGGTTGGGTGGCGCCAAACCATCTTTTTCGGCGCCATGCTGGGTGGGATCTTAAGTGCCATTATTTGGTTTATTGTTTCTGATCATCCCTTTAAAGAAGAACAATCGCTTAAGCGAGATTCTTCACCTTTTTCTCAAGAAATTCTCATTTGGATTAAATTTGCCGCGCTGGTTGTATTCTTGTTTTTCCCCTTTTATTTCCTTCATCGATTAAAGTCCACGCAAGAATTAGTGAGCTTATTTGTACTTTTTTATGCGGGTTGGTTCTTTTGTACAATGCTTTATAAGCGTACTCAAAAAGAAAATAAATTCAGGGCACTGCTTGGGTTGATAGGACTTATCGCGGGTAGTTTTGTTTTGCTAAACAACACAATTGGCTTTTCTCAATTTTGTTTAATTACTTTTAGCATGGGATTTTTTGCAAGGCTAACCTTCTTTAAACAGTTGCCTATTCCAGCGGGTTTATGGCAAGTCATGAAAATTCCCCAAGTTTGGATAGCGTCTCTTTATGCAGGATTAATGTTTGTGCCCACCACCGGGTTTGGTCAATTATGGGGGGTTCCTTATTTTATAGAGCGCTTTCAAATTCAAAAAGATGAAGCGGGCCTGATGGTATCGATGATCTTTTTTGGCTGGGCTGTCGGAGGACCTTTTTATGGCTGGATTTCAGATAAAATAGGTTTACGCAAATGGCCAATGGGCGTTGCGGCTTTGGGCTCATTATTGGTAATGAGTGCCATTTTATTTGCGCCAGTAACTGTGTGGCAGATGAAATTACTTATGTTCTTGTTAGGGGCTTGTTCCAGTGGTTTTATTTTAGCTTTTTCAATTGTGCGAGAGATTAATGCCCCCATTCTTACCGGCACTGCTATTGGTTTTATTAATACCTTGAACAATGCTTCAGGCGCTTTAGCCCAGCCTGTGGTTGGTAAATTACTCGACAAGCAATGGAATGGTGTGGTCATGAGTGATGGCAACCCACTGTATACGTTACAAATGTACAAT
>CAZHSJ010000204.1:0-4796 GCA_964535225.1 Uncultured Candidatus Berkiella sp.
TCATGACGTTGGATTTTGTTTATATGCTCTTGTTATTGCTCGTAAGAGAAAGGTCTAATTTCACTTAAATAATAAATGCCAACAATCACCGCGATGATAAACGGAATGCTTATTTTAATGATTCTACTTTTAACAGATTCTTGTAGATTCATTGCGCGTTATTGGTCCTTAAGTTCATCCGTGGGTAACTTTCCTGTTAAAGAGTGTAAGAATTTCACAATTAAGGGAACATCAAAGGGCTGTACCGTTTGCCCAACCTGATAAATACCCATTAATGAAATAACCTCTTCTAACGTTTTGGCAGAACCATCATGTAAATAGGGTGCCGTTAGGGTCACATTACGCAAAGAAGGGACTTTAAATACGTATTTATCCTCTTCTTTCTTGGTGACATTATACAACCCTAAATCCGCTTTAGTGATAGTTGCCTTAGTTGCAAAATAGTCCTTATATACGCCCATTTTTTGGTATAAATTCCCTCCCACGCCAGGGCCCTGGTGGCAAGTGATGCAACCATAGCTTATAAACTTTTCGTAGCCCTTTTTGGCATCAACCTCTAAAGCGGAAGGATCTCCTGCTAAATAGCGATCAAAAGCCGATTGGGGGGTGGATAAGGTATTTAGATAGGCCGTCAGTGATTTTTTAATGGTATGTTCGCTGATATCTCTACGATAGGCCTCATTAAAAAGGGCCACAAGCTCAGGTTTTTCCTTAATGCGAGAAATAACGGCTTCCCAGCTATTATCGAAAACGGTGGGATCTTGAAGATGATCTGTAACAACATCACCGAAGGTTTTTGCGCGTCCATTCCAAAATTGCCGAAAATTCAAGCTGGCATTTAATACAGTTGGCGTATTTAGTAGACCAACAGTCTTATTAAGACCTATGTATTTAGGTAAATTATCCGCGCCGCCACGTTTAAGGATGTGGCAGCTATTGCAGGATAAACTGTTGTCTTTGGAAAATAATTTTTCATTGTAGAGAATTCGTCCAAGTTGAATTTCGTTGGGGGCACTTTGCTTATTAGCTGGGATGGGCAAAATAGCGGAATTTTGATTTTGCTGTGCAAAACAAATAGACGCGCTACAGGCTATCGGTAGTAAAAATAAAGCAATCCTATTGCGACGCACAATTCGTTTCTCCCCGGTTTTCTCCTATTTAATCATAGTTGAAGCACTGCAAAGTAGCGTTTGTGCGCTAAAAATTGTTAGTACTAAAGTACTATATCCCTTTATACCACCAAAGGTTACTTTAATAATCTAGGCAGGGAATTTTGCTTGTGATTGCTTGTATCTACAAGAATTGATAGGCGGTGGTAATGGCCTTTAAGCAAAACGAAAATGAAACAGAGAGTAATCTAAAGCCTGTAAATACAGGTATGAATTCACAATCAAATGAAAGTGAAAGTGCACCTGTGTCTTTATGGCACGCGAATTTACAAGGGGTGTTCTTACCCCTTTCTACCCTGGATATTCACTATGAATCTCTCTTAGCCCCTTGGCAAGAAGCATTTTATAAAATTTTATTTTTACCAGAAGAAGAGCTTGAAAAGGCAATAAAGTATATTGAAGATCTCAGTGCACAAGAACCTGACTTTCTTGAAGTATCTTTGGAAGCATTATTAGAAATCCCCATCGATCCCCGAATGGAAGAAGCGATTAAAAACATACACACGGTGAGTGAAGGTGGTATAGATTCCCAAATGCAACATATTAATTATAATTTTGAATTATCAGGCCTAGATAAAGATTTGTATAAAGTTTTATCGTTAGCGCAAACGTTAGACATATCTCCACTTGCTATCTTCGTTCCTAAAATTTTACTCCCCCCGATTAATAACCCTAATTTTCCTTCGCCGACGGCACCGCCGCTATTTTCAGATAGTGTCACTTTTCCAAATCTGCCCCCCGCAGATCAACTTGCGCTTAATCAGGCAGTTAATGAGTTTTATTTAAATTCATACCAGAAGATAGAAATTCATGCCCACCTCTCAAGTATCTTTGGTAGTACCTTTGGCTATAATGTGGGCGCCACACCAGGACCGCCTCCGGCTACAACCCTTATTAGCGTTGATGCTTCTTTTAGCCCAAGCAATGTTAATCCAAATCCCGGTGGGGAGCAGAACTCTCCGACTAAAATTATCTTAACCACGCTGCAGGGTAACACCTTAGTTTTATATACCCAGGATGATATAGGGGATGGCAGGTTAAAAGGCGATCTTATTTATACTATTAATAACCCTTTCAATACCCCGCCACTTCCAGAAGTTAAGATAGATTTAAATGCCATAGGCGATCAACTTGGGGTAGGGTATGATGATATATGGTTATATAGCGTCGTTAATGAATTTAATAATGGTGCGCTAGGTGAGTTACATTTTAGAACACTTGATGATGTTCCTGTAACGAGCTCCCAAACTGGCCCGACACTGAATGAAAGTGAAATATTAACCATCGGCTCAGAACAAGCAACGTCACAACATATTGCTGGGGGTGAATTACTCACTATCTTAACGCCTTCAGGCACGTTGGTTATAGATAATACTCAAAATCCTGTTTCTACCATACCCGCAAATGCAACTTATTTTGGCGCAGATAAAGTTGGCGCTTTGGTTCATGAGGTGAAATTATTAGGCGTTGATGATGCCACCGTGGATGGCTCAACTGCAATTGCAGAAGTCTCCAATATTGTCACGACCATGTCCGCATCTGATATTACGGCTTTAAATAATCTTGGTATTTTTGGATCTAAAGCTGGCGATAGTGCCATTAAAATTGCCGATAACCTAGGTAATATATTTTTAGTTGATAGGGTGACGGGGCATTATCTTTACTTCGAAAATAAAGCCTTTTTTCATGACTCACCGGATTCTCCGTTAAGCGATATTGGCGGTCAAGGCGTTGATGCTGCGATGAAATATAGCTTTCAGTTAAAAGATGGCGATGGCGATCTCTCTAATATTTCTACTTTAACCTTGCACTCAAATGATGATATCCCCATTGCCTTTGTCAGAAATAATGCGGTTAATGAAACCAATTATTATGTTGAATACAATAAAAACAATGCCTATTTAGAAAAAGCAACAGGTAATTTGATTACCGATGGCACGGATGTGATATTCGGCGCAGATGGGCAAGGCATAATTTTAGGTATTGTGTTCAAAGGCGTCTTGACAAAAGATGGTGATGCAGGCGATCTCGATGCTGCCAGTGGCAGCATATTACTGAACACGCAATATGGTAGTTTCTTAGTAGACACACAAGGCGCAGGTATTGGCATCTATACGTGGACAATGGATATCTCCAAGGTGCAACCAGAAGATGGTGATGCATTAGATATAGTTTATGATATTTTCGGATATTATATTCAAGATGCTGATGGCAGCATCTCAACCACCGGTGTTAATGATGCAGATATTGGTTATGCTTCTAAAATTACCATTGAAATAGATTTAAACAAAACACCTGATGCCGTTGATGATCCTGCAATGGGAAACGATTACAGTGTTTTTGAAAATAGTATATTAAATATCACAGCTGCTAAAGGATTGTTAGCAAATGACACAGATCCGGACGATCCTGTGGATACCCGGGTTATTTCAAGCATCGATACCACATCGACAATAGGAAAAGTAAGCTTCAACTCAGATGGCAGTTTTTCCTTTGATACTGATAATAAATATGATTATTTAGCGGCAGGGGAATCAACAACCACGACCTTTAAATCCACAACCAGCGATGCAGAGCCTTTAAGTGATGAATCAACCGCGACAATTACCATTAAAGGGGTGAATGATGCCCCCGCAGGTACGGATAATACAATAACCATCTTGGAAGATGGTTCCCGTATTTTAAAAGCAGCTGATTTTGGTTTTACTGATCCTATTGATGGCACAGATGATGATTTTATCGAAGTTAAAATCACTTCTATCCCTTTAGTGGGCGATCTAAAACTAGGTGGCGTTGCAGTGGTTGCAGGCCAATTTATTACGGTGGTCGATCTTAATGCAAATAAGCTGGTGTATACGCCCGTGGCTAATCAAAATGGTGATGACTATGCCACCTTAACCTTCCAAGTAAGAGATGATGGGGGTACAGCAAACGGTGGGGTGGATTTAGATCAAACCGCCAATACCCTGACGTTTGATATTACCTCAGTAAATGATGCCCCCGCAGGTGCCAATAATAAGATAACCCTCCTTGAAGATGGTTCATACACATTTACCACAGCTGATTTTGGCTTTACCGATCCTGTGGATTTTGCAAACCCATCTGCTGGTGCAGATGCCTTTCAAAGTGTCTTTATAACAACCTTGGCAGCCGATGGAAAAATAAAACTCAATGGCATGGATGTTAGTGCTGGTGATGAAATTTCAGTGACAGACATTGCCGCAGGCAAATTAACCTTTGTGCCCGATGCCAATGAAAATGGCTTAAATTATGGCGATTTCACTTTTCAGGTCAAAGATGACGGTGGCACAGCCAATAGTGGGGTAGATACCGATCAAAGTGCGAACACCTTCCAAATTGATGTGACGTTAGTGAATGATGAACCTGAAGGCGCCAACAAACAAGTCACTATTAATGAGGATGCCTCCTACACCTTCCTAACCACCGATTTTGGATTTAGCGATCCTGCTGATGCCGGTAACCCGGCTGCAAATGCCTTTCAAAGTGTCTTTATAACAACTTTGGCAGCCGATGGTAAAATAAAGCTCAGCGGGGTGAATGTTAGCGCTGGCGATGAAATTTCAGTGACAGACATTGCCGCAGGCAAATTAACCTTTGTGCCCGATG
>CAZHSJ010000205.1:0-4751 GCA_964535225.1 Uncultured Candidatus Berkiella sp.
GCTGAATGTTAAATTTGGATTACATAAATCCATAACCTTGGTTCAAGATAGTTTGCGCCTTGTGGTGCCTTGGAAAAAAGTAACGCAAGATACCCTAGAGACTATGGTTAAAAAACAGGTGGTGGAATTTTATCAAACCCAGACACTGAAAGCGGTGCAAGCAGCATTAGATCATTTTTGTCCGCAACTCGGTCGCTGGCCAAGTGCGGTGCAAATTAAACAACAAAGAACGCGCTGGGGAAGTTGTGGTGCAAAAGATAAAATTAATATTAATTGGTTGCTCATTTTAGCCCCCCGAGGCGTTTTGGAATATGTGGTTGTTCATGAATTGTGTCATCTATTCCATCGTAATCATGGCGTGCGCTTTTGGGCTAAGGTTGAAAAAACCATGCCCGATTATGAACAGCATGAAAAGTGGTTGCGCCAGCATGGCAGTGCGTTGCTGAGGCTTTAGAATGAAGGTTAAGATTTGAAAAAACTCGATTGTTAGTTTTGTAACAAACGAAAACACTCAGTCAGCGCAATTCTTAACGATAAGGTTTTCGTCTTAACTCAGACTGGGTATACTATGCCCCAAAGTTAAAAGTTTGAGGGCTTTATGGAGAATAAGGTGATAAGAAGAATAATACTCTTTGTTCAAGGTGCTGTATTGTTAGTAGCCCCCTCTCTTTCAACGGCTTATCAACTGAAAGACTCCATGACGCCAGAAGCTATTTATGAACGCATCAAACCTGTTGGTAAGGTCGAAGCAGAAGGCGGCATGGTGGCGGCAGCGCCCGTCGCGGCAACTGAACTGAGTGCCACAGCAGGGGAAGATCGCTATAAATCAACCTGCGCCGTATGCCATGAAACCGGGGTTGGGGGAGCACCAAAATTCCGTAATGCTGCTGACTGGAAAACGCGTATGGAAGCAGGCATTGATGGCATGTTAAAGATCGCTATTCAAGGTAAAGGCGCAATGCCACCCAAAGGAACCTGTATGCAGTGTTCGGATGAAGAGCTGAAACTGGCTATAGAGCATATGTTGCCGAAATAGCAATTTGTGTATGGCTCTTCGCTTTGGCGAAGAGTCATAGACTATGAAGTATTGTATTAGCAGCATTTTCCATATGTTCTTTCATCATATTGTTGCAATTGACACAGTCAAAGTTACCCGCACTATTTACTTCAAACAACATGCCATTGGCTAATTCCATACTAATAATAGATATTTTACCTAATTGAGAGAAAGTGTTTACGATGGGCTCGTTTGTGCTTGAGAAATTAATATTGGCAGGTTCTTGGTGGAATATATCATTACTGCTCAGTTGAAACTGTAAAGACGAAGGTTGTAGTACGGCATTCATAAAATTATCGATGGTAATAGATTTGAAATAATGTTGTGCCGCTTGAAGTTGAGCTTGTGATAGCACTTGATCCCAGTAAGGATTATACCAATTAATATGAGTAGGCGTATTAAAGGCTTCTGGATGATTATAAATGGTGTCTATTGTGGATGCGTGATCATAGTGACCAGCGGCATCTAACATAGGCATGGTGAGCGGAACGCCTGTATTTTTATCAAAAATAAAAGGGAACGTGATCCCACGTACTTCGCCATGCGGTTGGTAATAGTGGTATTCACCATCATTGTATAAGGCGATATACGTTGAATTATTCAGATAGGGAATTTGAGGGTTCCATAATGCAGTTCCTCCATTGATGGGGGCACGCAGATAATTAGTAGAGGCCCACAGTTCAGAAATATCCTTGGCTATTACTTCGTAATTTGGGTTATTTACTAAAAAATAGTCCAAGGGATCGACATTAATTTTGACAATTTCATGCATCCCAGAGAATATTGAAGAAATATTTTGATCATGATTGTCAATAAAGGGTGGAATTACAGTTTCTTGGAGAGTGGTAGGATTCATTTCGTTGTTGATAAATGCAATTACCTGGTTTTTAATTTCTTGATCACATAAATCTGCTTGCTGGCCCCAATAGGCGCCATTAATATCCCCTAAAGTATGAGAAGCAGCATTAGGATTGGCCATCCATAAGCTGTGGTTTGCATGATTGATCACTTCATGTTGCAATCGCTCAAATTCACCGTTACGAATTCCTTCTTCAATGGCATTTAATAAGACTTCAGCAAATTTTAACCGTTGATCTATATCAGCGGGGTTGTCAATATAGTCAAAAAAAGGGAAAGATTGATCTAAAATTCGGATCTCATCTAATTTTGCTGCGTGCCCGATCAAGCCTAAGGCGGGATCGAGCATTACTGCAAGAAAATCATCATCATAAATGTCTTGAACAGTTTTTTGTTCTTGGTTAGCAATATTCATGGCAATTTTATGTGCTTGCTCCAAATACTTTTCATCAGAAAATAAATTAGAAATAACATTAAGATTTTCTAAAGATAAATTTAATGACTGAGCAATCTCTTTTTGAGCCGTTTGGAGTTCAGCAAAGCCTTTAAATGCATTTGATACCCACGGTTTTCTAAAAGAATCAACAAGGATGCTGTTTTCTAACAGCGTAATGCCCTCTAGTCCTATTTCTTGATAGGTTAAAAATAAGGGTACAATATCTTTAAAAATAGCTTGATTGCCCATAGCAAATGCGTTTAATGCTATATTTGCCGGGCCTGCTTGCCCAGCGGGATATATATTGCCTTGAATGGCAGTCTGTATGTTCTTGCCAACGGTAGTGGAAACAATGGCGCCTAATTCAAACCATAAAAAAGCAGGTTCGTTATGAAGTAAAGTAGCATAGGTGTTTGTGATAAAGGCATTTATTTTCTGTGGGTTATCTCCCATTGAATCGATAAGTTTTTCCGTACGTTCAACATGAGATAAATAAATTGTTTCTGCTTCTTTGAGTTCCATGAAGCAACATCCTTGTTCATAGTAAAATTAGGGTATATATTGAGATTTATTTACAATATCTATAAAAACAATATAGCCATCAGGTATTTCTTTTACTTTTTTTCTTTCGGTTTTGGGAACATATGACAGGTAATTTTTAGTAGATCTGAGGCTTACACTGATTGATGCTTCGTAGTTTTGTGTTTCCCAAACACAGCTTTGTGCACGATAACGATTTTCTGGCACTGGAAGCGTATAATTATATTTTTGCAAACTGGTATAGTTGTAGTGTTTACTAACGTTTTTCCATCCAGCATCTTCAAATATTTTGCTCCATTGATCTAAGTAAATAATAAGTTTTTCTTTAGTGACCCACTCAATCACGGAGGGAAAAGGCATAAAAGTAATAACTTCCCATTGATAATTTTTGTCATTAAACATCATTTTAAATTGATAAATATTGTCAGATGAAAAACCATGTTTTTTATCTAGAAACTTAAATTTCTTGGGAGATCTATCAACTAATGAAGATGAGCTTAATAGCTCGATAGCTGTCTTATAATAATTTTTAGACGCAGTAAACCGAATATTTTTGCTGGAGTCGGCTAGCACATCAACCCCAGTGCTATGAGGATGTACCACGATGCCTAGGTTAGGATCGGGGTTTCCTTCTGGCATATTGGGTAAGGGATCAACCTTTTTGGTGTAATCTAAAGAAGAGAGGGCGGTAAGAAAAATAAAAGATACACTTAAAAAAACAATAGCGACTAGTTTTTTATAATAAAGTTGCACAGATTAATTTCCTTATATCTGCATTTCGATGTCTGTTAAATTGAAAAGAATTATACGCTTTTGTTAAAAATAGTGAAGAGAATAGCAAATATGCTAAAACGTATAACAAGGCTGTCAACAAAGGTAAGTTAAATTTTATTGCCAGAAGACACAATGGAGGAGTTTTACCCCTCTTGGCTTTCCTGCAACAGGGCTCGCAGGGCAGATAAATGCATAACACCTGCTTGTTTTTGCTCTTCCTCTGATTTAGGAGGTGCATCTTCCTCACGAAAAACTAATTCGGCAGGAAGCTCATTTAAAAAGCGGCTAGGAATAATCATTTGTTGTTCACCATAGCGCTTGCGTGTTTTGGCATAAGTTAAGGTTAAACCATATTGGGCGCGTGTCATCCCTACATAGGCTAAGCGGCGTTCTTCCTCAATGGCATTTTGTTCTATCGAGGTTTTATGAGGCAAAATTTCTTCTTCGCAGCCTATAATAAACACATACGGAAATTCTAGCCCTTTAGCGGCATGTAAGGTCATTAATTGCAAACGATTTTCATCTTGTTTAGATTCTCTATCTAAAATATCTAGTAACACCATTTTTTGAATAGCATCGTTAAAAGATAGATGCTGGCCATCTTCTTTAACTAAATTCGAAAGCCAAGCTAATAATTCCAATACATTTTCAATGCGTTTTTCTGCGCTTTGTGGAGTGGTTGAGGTGTCTGTTAAATAATCATAGTAACCAATTTCTTTAACGAAGGCTTGCAGCACTTGTACGCATTCATCTGAATTGGCTTTTTCATAGGTTTGCATAATTAAATCAGCAAACGTTTGCAATTTTAAGCGCGCACTTTCATTGAGATATTCAGATAAACCAAATTCCATGCTCGCAGTAAACATGCTGGCGCCGCGGGTTTTAGCATACAGGCCCAATTTTTCTAAAGTTGCAGGCCCAATGTCACGCTTGGGCGTATTCACGCAGCGTAAAAAGGCAGCATCATCATTATGATTCGTCATTAACCGAAAATAAGCAAACAGATCTTTAATTTCTGTTCGGGAAAAGAAGGAAATGCCCCCGCTGATCTGGTAGGGAACACTATTGGCACGAAGTGCTTTTTCT
>CAZHSJ010000206.1:0-4741 GCA_964535225.1 Uncultured Candidatus Berkiella sp.
AATTAGCTCGCAAGGGTGTCCACGAAAGAAAATAGTCCACAGTGCTTGTGGCCGCTTTTTGTCCGTCTTTAAACGCCTCAACAAGTGCTGGATCTAGTTGCTTTGTTTGGTCTTTGCTTTTATTAGCATACGCTTCATAAGCGTTATGTTGAAAGTTATCTCTTAGGATGTTGAAAAGCGGAAGCCCAAGTATAAAACCAAGAGGATAAAAACTCTTCGTTATGAGGGAGGTTGCTATGGATAACGCGCCGCCCAAAACGGTATCGCGTAATACGGATGGATGTTCCAGGCCAAATTGCTCGATTTTCTTTGTTGTATGCTGAAATTTACCAAATTCAGCACCATGCTCTAGAAACAGCCGCATCATTTCTCTATCATTATTTTTATAAGCATAATATAAGGTGAGCTCATTTTCTCGTTTATTTTTATAATCACCCTCATCCCAACTTAAAGATTTTTGGAAAAGCGATACGCGCTTTTTGAATAAATATCTCACAACAGGTAATTGCCCATGTCTTGCTGCCTCATGCAATGCCGCTAAAGCGGCATCCTTGAGTTGTTTATTTTCTGCTGATGTGCCGCCACCTTTAGTAAAAATTGCTTGAACAACATGAACATGTCCATAGTATGCTGCTGATTTTAAAGCGTCACATCTTTCATTGAGAGGAATTCGATTTTTGTCCTTTTTTAAAATTTCCTTTACAGCGTGCGCATTACCATTTGTTGCCGCCATTGTAAAGGCCCTTATTTTTTGCGCATTGCTAAGTTGATTGTAAACGGTAAAATTTTCACCAAAACGACCATTGCTGACAGCCACGATGTTAAGCAGATCTCTTTCTGCTTGAGTTAGGTCAGGGTTATTGTCTAAAAATGCAAAGTCGCCTGCCATTGCTGCTAATAGAATAGCTTTGGAATGGTCGTCTCCTAGTATATGCTCCGTACGATCAACATACGCGTCTAGGATCTCGGCACCATACGCATTCATAAAACGGGCTGTTTCTCTTTCAATCAGGCCTTCAAGATCTTCTTCATAGGCTAAGGGTTGTGTGTAAAGCAAATAGGGGAAGTATTTTTTAATATCGACTTGCCATTTCGCTATTTTCACGGCGCGGTTAATATGTTTATTGACTTGAGAAAGGCTAGCAATATCATTATCTGGTAAAAACTGCGCAATCTTTCCTATCATTTTCAGATCTAAGCTGCCTAACATATTATTTCACCTATGACTTCATTTAGGGCAAAGCGCGATACTAACTAACTCAAATACTTTAAACAAGCACCAGTTGTCATTTGGGGCGTAAATCGTGTAAATCCACTTAAGATCACAACCACTGTTTTGGGGCAAATCTCTTTGGCTAAAGGTCAAAAAAACATTATTTTTATGAAATTAAAAACCTTTTGAACTTCAATTGTCTACTCAGCAAAACCGATAAAAATAACACCTTCTCACTTTCATTTACTGCTTATACTTCTTAGGAATTCCATTTTAATGAGCAGGGCGTTGTTATGCCAAATCATCTTAAAAAATTACCACCTAAATCATTTAATGTGGCACCCGGCGATGTCATTGGTGGGTTAATTTATGTAATGGATAAGCCTTTAGGTATTGAAGAAGGCATGGTGGGGATAAGCCTAGACAGTGAGCCCTATCGTGCTTTTGTAAAGGAAACCTATCTTCTTTTAGAGCAACTTCGAAAAGGCGAGAAGCATATTGATGCACTTGATAATAAAGAGCAAATTACCCCCCTGTATCAGCGCTACCAAACTCTATATCAAGCTCAAAATGGTTTTGCCAATAAATCTGAAAAAGATATTATTGACGCGCTTTTGTTAGATAAAGTGCATGAGAAAAAACGCCATGGCGCCTCTTGGAAAGAATTTAAAAATGTGTTTTTTTCACTGTCTAAATACCACGAGATGAAAGGCTTGCAATCTTATTATGTGAATAAAGGAACCGGTGGGTTGCTGTTTGAATCCTATAAAAATAAATGCGGCATTAAAAAGAAAGACGGCTTTGCTACCCATATTGGAAAATTGATTAAAGACGGAAATAAAGCGTATATGATTAAGCAAGATGGTGAAATGGCACTAGGGGGAACAGGACCAGGTTGGCGTAAAATGCTTAAAACCAACACGGGCAAAATATTACAAAGGCTGGTCAATCCTTGGATTATTTTATTTACCGGAGGCTTATCGGCCATTGCTTTTGGCATAGGCATGCTAGGCTGGCGTGGCTACTATTTAAGTAAAAATAAGCCTGCCGTTTCAAATGCCGATGCCATTATTGAAGCCACTTCCACCAAAATGGCCAGTAAACGTGGCGTAACCAGTCAAGAAATTAACACGATTGAAGGCACCTATACCAACGGTATGCCCAAAGTAGCAACGATTGTCACTTGGTCACCTGGTTGCAGAGACTTAAGTGATAAACTTAAAGGCTCGACAGATTTTTCAAGTGTTGTCGTGACTTGGGATAAAAATGAAAAACCAGTTAAGGTGGATGCTAATGGTCATATTCTTCGCACCAAAGATAAAAATGACAAAGGCGAAATCACCAGTTATGAAAAAGTGATAAAAGGGGGTAAAGTTCTTCCCTGTAGTAAAGCTGAGTATGATAATGCCAAGATGGTTTCAGATGACACAATTGCAGGATTAGGAGAATCGTTAATCACGTTTATCAGCATGGGCGACAGGGACGGCATTGGTAAAGCAGGGCAAAATAAAGCCATTATGCCGCTAGAGAAAAGAATGAACAATCAGCGGTATCAGTTTTTTGGCATTGATTTTGGTAAGGCCTATAAACAGCCCAACCCTATTGTTGCCTCATTGCGAGATGATTTTTCTTTTGATAATCCAAGTTCCCGCCAGTCGCGGTTTGTTAACTATTCGATGCTCTATGATAACCCCTTGCGAGATAAAATGAAGGGGGTTTATTTGCTGGGCGCTTTGCGAGGAAAATTAAGCGATGAACAAAAGGAAGTTGTTGCAAAAGAATATGAAGCAAGCGGCGATAAGTTATTTGCTGACAAATTACGGACCTATCCTGCAAGCCAAGGCGGACTAAATTGTGACATTAAGATTATTGAAGATGAAATAAACAAATACGAAGCATTAGCAAATGATCCTCAAAGCACGCAAGTTCAGAAGGAGCAATATTTACATTATGCACAACGATTGAAGGATATGAAGAAGGTGGCTGTTGATACCGATACGGTAATTTTAGATAAATTTGAAGCGCGCCTAAACTTAACGCCAACACAGATTGATTTGTTAGACAATATAGAAAAACTGACCGCAAAAGCAGCTCATACAGCATCGCCAGATGGCAAGGTGCAGTTAAATCATTTAAGAGTAGAGCGAGAGGACAGAGCCGCATGGCAGCTTTTGCACAATAACGATGATACTTTCACCTTATGGTGTGAAGAAACGACTAAGCAAAATGAGATCAAGCAACGGTTGCTTGCGTTAAGTGATCCAGCCATTGATGATATTCTCAATAGAGCCATTATTGAGAAAGGTAAATTAATGCTCAAAGATTTAACAAAAAATGAAATAAAATTGTTAAGCCAACACATCACGGAAGAAAATGTTGCCAAAACAAGGCATCTTCCGCTTCGTACGCAAGCGATGCGTGATTCATTTCATCATCGACTCAAAATGGCTGACAAACCGCAGGTTAAGAAAGACAAAGTTATTCGGCTTGGGCCACGTCAGTTTGACAATCCTATTGTGTCTCGCCACGATAATCATCTCAGTTTTATGTACCGTTCAGGTGGCTCGCAAATGGCCAAGCATGTTACCCCCGTGTTAACACTCAATGGGGCAAATTTGCAAGACATAGCGCAAATGCTCAGTAAAGAAGAAAATCAGTTAAGATATAATATTGTTGATGTAAAATCCTTTGAAATGAGTGCGTTAAGGCACAATCAAGGTATAGCCATAACGCTAAAAGATCCAACGCAGAATAAAGAAGCACGTGTATTTTTAGAGCAGACACCACAAGGGGTGCGCTTTAATTATCCTAACACGCTATCTTTAGAAGACTTTGCACTCACCTCAAAAGTACTTTCTCCCTTGGTGGCAAAGGCAGCTAAACCGGATGACGAAATTGAAATAGCCATGCTCAATGACAGGCAAAAAGAGCTAATTGAAGCACAAATGAAAGAGGGGATCCAAGTTCCCGCCCACTTGAAAGGCGATCATCATCCTAGATTAGATAGGTAACCTCTTGAGGTTGCTTTTTCGGTAAGGGGGCATTGGGTGGGGCGCTCCTTGGGTGTGGGCGCGTTGTCCTTCTTCTTCTTGTGCCAAGCAAAGGAAGATAGGTTCTATTTTTATTTCTTTTCTCAAGGTAAGTTGATTGCTCTTTTGGGGTGAAGCGGATTTCCCCTTCGCCTATATCAATATTAAAATGTTGTTTTAATAAACCGCTGAGTGATTTTTGCGTGGTAAATTTTTTTTCTAAAACGAGCTCTTCATTTTCATAGATTATTATTTTGTCGTTAATAATTCTAATTCTGCCATTTTTGTTTTCTGACATTTTAAAGGGCTTAGTACACAAGAAGGAATGTGTGAATCCGCATTCTTTGTTTAAAGGGTTGCTTTCTACTTTGTTGACTTTTGCAAAATCTTGTTTGCTGGCTTCTTTATGGAAAATACCAAAAAGGTGTTCCCATTTTCCCCTGTTTAAAATATAAAGCGAGTAATCATATTTTTTATCTTTTTCTATTTTGAATTTTTC
>CAZHSJ010000207.1:0-4722 GCA_964535225.1 Uncultured Candidatus Berkiella sp.
GCTCGTCGGGCTCATAACCCGAAGGTCGTAGGTTCAAATCCTGCCCCCGCTACCAGCCATTTGTCGTTCAAAGGCCCCGTAAGGGGTTTTTTTATGATGGTGGTAAGAATAACGAAAGTGGGCTATGCCCACTTTTTTGTTTGTATGGAAATTGCACAATGCATCGACAAGAAAAATGGCTATCGTTACTTAACCCGATTTTAGCGGGAACGACATTTGAACTGGTTGGCGTGGAGTGTGTCGGTGGCGGTAAACATACGGTTGTCCGTATTTTTATTGATAAACCAGGTGGCATAACGATTGATGAAATTGCACAGTTGAGCCGCCAAATCAGCGTCGTGTTTGATGTAAACGAGCCTATTAAAGGCCATTATACCTTAGAAGTATCTTCGCCAGGATTGGAAAGGCCCTTATTTACCGCGACGCATTTTAAGCAGCAAGTAGGGCAAAAGGTTTATATTAAAACCAGCCTGATGGTAGGAAATCGGCAAAATTTCAAGGGGATTTTGCTAATGTGTGATGATGAGTGTGTACAAGTCGATGTCGATGGGCAAGCTTTTTCATTTAAATATGATGATATTGAAAAAGCGAAATTGTTACCCGACATTAAAATTGTCAACGGCAAGTAAAGAGGCAACACAATGAATAATGAAATTCGTTTGGTAGTAGATGCCGTATCTAATGAAAAAAATGTTCCCAAGGAAATTGTATTTGAAGCACTGGAAGCGGCGTTGGAATCAGCCAGCAAAAAGCTCTATGGTGCCAATTGGGAATTTAAAGTCGTGATTAATCGCAACACAGGCGATTATGAGACATTTCGCACCTGGACAGTGGTTGACGAAAATACCACTAATGAGCTGGGTGAAGTTGTGGGCATGCAAAACCCAGAAGCTGAAGTTTACATGATAGATGCCGTGGATAAAAAAGCTGATGCCAAAGTAGGGGAGGTTATTTTAGAACCTATTGCCTCTGTTGAATTTGGACGCATCGCGGCACAAATCGCTAAACAAGTTATTATGCAAAGATTGCGCGCGGCAAAGCGTGATCAAATAGCAGAAGAGTACCGCTCACGCGTTGGTGAGTTGGTGGCTGGTACAGTGAAAAAAGTAACGCGAGATAACGTTATTATTGAATTAGGCTCCAATGCTGAAGCGTTGTTGCGTAGAACAGACATGTTACCCAGAGAAATTGTCCGCATTGGCGACAGAGTACGTGCCTATTTACAAGATGTTAAACCCGAGCTTCGTGGGCCGCAACTCGTTGTTAGTCGTACTTGCCCCGAAATGCTTATTGAGCTTTTTAAAATTGAAGTGCCAGAGATTGGTGATGGGTTAATTGAATTAAAAGGCGCAGCACGTGATCCAGGCTCTCGGGCAAAAATTGCTGTGTTAGCCAAAGATAACCGCATCGATCCCGTGGGCGCTTGTGTTGGGATGCGCGGTGCACGCGTACAAGCAGTTTCTGGTGAATTAGGCGGTGAGCGTGTGGATATTGTGTTATGGGATGATAACCCAGCGCAATATGTGATTAATGCCATTGCACCAGCTGAAGTTGTTTCTATTATCATCGATGACGACGCCAGATCGATGGATGTGATTGTTAATGATGAACAACTTTCTGCCGCGATTGGCCGAAATGGTCAAAATATCCGTCTTGCGAGTCAATTAACCGGTTGGGAGCTAAATGTGATTTCGCAAAATCAAGCGCAAACACGAGATCAAGAAGAGTTTGAAAAGTTGTCACAGCTGTTTATTGCACATTTACAAGTGACACAAGAAATTGCTGAAAGTTTAATTGAAGCAGGCTTTACCAGCATCGAAGAAATTGCTTATGTGCCAGCAAATGAGTTAATGGAAGTGGAAGGCATGGATGAAACATTATTAAATTCACTGCGTCAAAAGGCAAAAGACAGCTTATTGACGACGGCAATTGCCCAGGAAGAACGCTTAGGTGAAACTGCGCCTGCTGCAGATTTGCTAGAGGTGGAAGGCATGGATAAGCATCTTGCGTATTTATTAGCGCGAAAAGGCGTTATAACAAGAGAAGACTTAGCAGAACAATCTATCGATGATCTGTTAGAGATTGAGGGTATGGATGAAGAGCGCGCCGGCAAGATAATCATGGCCGCACGTGCCCATTGGTTCATTGAAAATTAATACAACGGGGGAGCCAATGTCAGAGGTTACCGTCGAAGAGTATGCCAAAATATTAAAGATTCCATCTAAATTATTGCTTGAGCAATTAAAAGGCGCAGGTGTTGATTGTGATAAAGGGATAAAGCATGTGGTCACAGAGGAGCAAAAGCAAAAGCTCCTCGAAAAATTAAAAAGTGATCATGGTGAAAGGGAAGCCACAGCAGTCGGCGTGACACAATTCACGGTTACCCGTGAAAAAGTGAGCGAATTGAATGTTAAAGTTCCGGGCTCGTCTTCAAAGAAAACAGTTAAAGTTGTTACTAAAAAACGTCGTAAGTTTGTTAAGCGCACTTCTCCCCTTGAAGCGGAAGGGCAAGAAAACCAGCTCGATGAAGAGAAACCAGCCATTGCTTCAGAGCTCGAGCAAATCTTTGAAGAACAACCAACTGAAGTAGTACAAGAGGCGCCTTCCATTGTTGAAGCGCTATCTGTTGAAGAAGCAAAAGAAGAAGAACTGCAAATTACCGAAGCGGTTGCACCTGAAGCAGAACAAATTTCAACGCCCCAAGCGGCCACAGAAAAATCTCGTGTTGCTGGCAAAGTAAAGGGAAGCGAACTTCGTGCGCCGGATAAAGATTCAACTGCGAAGCGTGAACGCAGTGATAGAGACAATTTGAGAGAGAGAGAGGCTGCCAAGAAATCAACTAAAACGGCTGCGCCTAAAGGGGGCAAGAAGATCCGCGATATTCAGGAAGTGGAAAGTGATGAAACACGCCATGTGCGTAAAAGACGCAAAGGTCCGCGTAAAGTTGATGAAGCAGCACTGAAAAAACATGCCTTTGAAAAACCAACGGCGCCTATCATTAAAGATGTGGTTATTCCTGAAACCATTAGCGTAGGTGATTTAGCGCTAAAGATGTCGGTTAAAGCGGTGGAAGTCATCAAGGTGATGATGAAAATGGGCGCTATGGCTACCATTAACCAAGTGATCGATCAAGATACGGCAGCTTTAGTGTGCGAAGAAATGGGTCATAAGGCAATTTTACGTAAACAAGATTCCATTGAAGATACGATTGCCATTAAATACGAAGGGATAGAAACTCATCGTGCCCCTATTGTTACCATTATGGGTCACGTTGATCATGGTAAAACCTCGCTCTTAGACTATATTCGTCGCACCAAAGTGGCTGCGGGCGAAGCGGGGGGTATTACCCAGCATATTGGTGCTTATCACGTTGAAACCAAGCGTGGCATGATCACTTTCTTAGACACACCAGGCCATGCTGCGTTCAGTGCGATGCGTGCCCGCGGTGCTAAGTGTACGGATATTGTGGTGCTCGTGGTTGCCGCAGATGATGGTGTTAAACCACAAACGATAGAAGCAATTCAGCATGCCAAAGCAGCAGAAGTGCCTTTAGTGGTTGCTGTTAATAAAATAGATAAAAGCGGTATCGATCTAGATAGAGTAAAGAATGAGCTAGTACAACATGGCATCGTCCCAGAAGAATGGGGTGGTGATACCATCATGGTAGGCGTGTCTGCCAAAACAGGCGAAGGCGTTGATGATTTACTAGAAGCTATTTTATTGCAATCAGAAGTGCTAGAGCTAAAAGCGATAGTGGATTGTCCTGCTAGCGGTTTGGTTATTGAATCTCGTTTAGATAAGGGTAGAGGGCCAGTTGCCACCATTTTGGTTCAAAATGGTACCCTGAAAAAAGGCGATATCATTATCACAGGGCTTCAATATGGCCGCGTGAGAATGATGATAGATGAAAAAGGCCACCAAGTGAACGACGCTGGCCCCTCTATCCCCGTGGAAGTATTTGGTCTTTCAGGTACGCCTGCTGCCGGTGATGAAATGACGGTGGTTGCGGATGAGCGTAAAGCAAGGGAAATTGCCTTATTCAGACAAGGTAAATACCGTGATGTTAAATTAGCGCGACAACAAGCCTCCAAATTAGAAGGCTTTATGGATAGAATGCAAGAAGGCGAAAGCAGACAGCTTAACATTGTCCTTAAAGCAGACGTCCAAGGTTCTGTGGAAGCGCTTAACGAAGTGCTTGAGCAATTATCTAACAGTGATGTTACCGTGAAGATTGTTGGCAGAGGCGTTGGCGGGTTAAATGAATCTGACGTTAACTTAGCCATGGCTTCAAAAGGTATTATTATTGGCTTTAATGTACGCGCTGATGCAACGGCTCGGCGCATTGCAGAGCAAGAAGGCATTGAAATCCACTACTTCAGCATCATTTACGATGTGATTGATACCGTCAAGGCGGCTATTTTAGGCTTGGTTGGTCCTAAGTTTAAAGAGCAAATTGTTGGCTTGGCACAGGTGCGCGATGTGTTCCGCTCATCCAAATTCGGCGCTATTGCCGGCTGTATGGTGGTTGAGGGCGTAGTGAAACGTAATTTACCTATCCGGGTATTGCGCAATGATGTGGTTATCTATGAAGGCGCTTTAGAATCGTTAAGACGATTTAAAGAAGATGCCAAAGAAGTACGCAACGGCATGGAATGTGGTATTGGCGTTAAAAATTATAACGACATTAAAGAGGGTGACATGAGTGAAGTCTACGAAAAAGTA
>CAZHSJ010000208.1:0-4649 GCA_964535225.1 Uncultured Candidatus Berkiella sp.
TGAAGAAAATGTTAATCAGGGGATCCTTTCAAATAGAATTATTTTAATGGGTTTTTCACAAGGGGGAGCATTGGCAATACATACCGCCCTACGTTATGAGAAACCACTTGCTGGTGTTGGTATGCTATCAAGTTATTTGCCATTGCATTCCTTGGTACGAAAAGAACGACATAGCGCCAATCAAGACATTCCGATTTTCATGGCCCATGGGTTACAAGATTTTCTTGTGCCGCTGTCTTTGGCACAGTTTTCACTAGAAGCGCTGAAGGGGGCGGGCTATAAGCCAGCCTGGCATACCTATCCGATGGAGCACACAGTTTGTTACCCAGAAATCCAAGATATTGGGAAATGGATACAACATTTGTTATTTTAGCATTAGACCAAATCAAAAAAATTATCCAAAATGATGGTATATGGAACAAAATGTACGCCCTAAATCTACTCTCTTAAAAGAAAATTCGTTCTTTTTACCGAATTTTTGTGCAGTTAAATCGATATTTGTCCTGGCAATAGGCGCAGAATTATTTGCTTTTATGCTGATTTTGGCCACAGGGGATATCTTAAGTGAGTCTTGGGATGAGCTGGGGTTGCTATCTGTTTTTGTACAGTGGATATCGTTGGCCAGTGCGGGAGTTTTGTGTCTGTCTCGTCACTGGCTTTCTCGATTCTCTTTACCCGTTGCCTCAGGGATTGCTTATGTTGAAATTGTTTTAACGACAGCGGTGATTTCTGCGCTGGCTCAATATTTTTTAATGAGGATTAATTATCAATGGGGCTCTACGCCTGAAACAATTGGCCAATTTGTGACTCGTTGCGTGAGCATTAGCGCCATTTTATCGTTAGTGGCATTACGCTATTTTTATATCCAGCAGCAATGGAAGCAACGCATAGAGCTAGAAAGTCAAGCCCGTGTTGAGGCGCTGCAGTCTCGTATTAGGCCACATTTTCTATTTAACAGCATGAATATCATCGCAAGTTTGATTGTGACAGAGCCACAAAAGGCAGAACAAGCCGTGGAAGATCTTTCTGAAATCTTTAGGGCAACATTAAAAGATACGGGTTCGATGGTGCCACTTTCGGAAGAATGGATATTATGTCGAAATTATTTACGTATCGAAGGGTTACGTTTGGGAGATAGGTTAACCTTAGTTTCAGATTTATCTAAGGTGCCTGAAGATGCGGCCATACCCATGCTCACCTTGCAGCCATTGATGGAAAATGCCATCTATCATGGCATTCAGGCGCTTGAGCAAGGTGGTACAATAAAGGTTATTGGTGAGATGCAGGAAAACTTGGTATGTATAAAAATATCCAATCCTGTCCCTCCTCCCAGTTTAAGGCGGCCTTCAGGTGGCAATCAAATTGCCATGGCAAATATCGGACATAGACTAAACTTATTATTTGGAAGTCATGCAAAACTAAAAGTAAATGCAACACCGCAAGAGTATGAGGTGACGTTAATATTCCCCTACTTGAAGAGCGGTATGTAAATACACAGTGAAGGAAGTCATCCTATGCGGATATTAATTGTTGATGATGAAAGCTTAGCCCGCGATCGTATCAAACGTATTTTGCAGGAACAGAATGAGCATGAAGTTGTCGGCGAAGCTGGTAACGGTCAAGAAGCGTTGCAAAAAATTGACGCTCTTCACCCTGAGGTTGTTTTGCTTGATATTCGCATGCCAGGGATTGATGGCCTTGAAGTAGCGCGCCACTTAGCGGACATGGATGAACCTCCTGCTGTTATCTTTGTGACCGCCTATGATGATTACGCGCTAGAAGCGTTTAAGGTAAACGCTGTTGATTACTTAATGAAGCCTGTGCGCGCAGAAAGACTAAGCGAAGCCTTAAACAAAGCGCTTAAACCGAATAAGCTACAATGGAAATCTTTAAACCGCGAAGAAGATGGCTCACCCAAAGCAAGAACCCATATCAGCTCACGTACTCGTCGTGGTATTGTGCTCGTCCCTGTGGGAGATATTTACTATTTTCGCGCAGAGCATAAATATGTCACCGTTCGTCATAAGGATGGCGAAGTCTTAATTGAAGACACCCTAAAAGAACTTGAAACAGAATTTGGCGAACGTTTCTTAAGAATTCACCGCAACTGTTTGGTTGCGATGGAGCACTTGCAAGCCTTAGAAAAAAATGCAAGTGGCCAACCCTGCATTCGCCTGCGCGGTGTTCCAGAAACCTTAGATGTGAGCCGGCGGCATGTAGCACACGTTCGCCAAATCATGTCAGGCTAAAATTCGCTTCTATTTTACGTGTATGCTTTGTTGGCTGCATTCTCTCACAACAGTCATGTACTAAGATGTACACTCCTGTTGTTCGAGAACTTGCCGCCGCGCCTACACGTAAAATAGAAGCGAATTTAATCTTCGCCCTGTGTAATAATGGCACACCTATAATCAAGATTTACGGCAACAAACAAGACGTATTTCCGCGCTGTATTTATTTTCTTTTTTTCAAGCGCTCTAGTAAGATGTCCTCATTTTTGTGAGAGATCTTATGGCCCATCCTTTGCGAATTGTGACCAGGACCAGTGCGCTTGCGTTATGGCAAGCACATTACGTGCGTACACAACTATTAGCCCACCACCCAAAGTTAGATGTTGAAATTATTGGCGTAAAAACGACCGGTGACTTATCGCAAGCAACGGATACGCCGCTTTCAAAAATTGGTGGAAAGGCGGTTTTTGTGAAAGAGCTTGAACAAGCCTTAATGGATAATCAAGCAGACTTAGCCGTACATTCTTTGAAAGATGTGCCAGCAAGTTTTCCACAAGGATTAGGCTTAACAACCATTCTTGAGCGCGCAAGTGCC
Source organism: Uncultured Candidatus Berkiella sp. (assembly GCA_964535225.1). GTDB lineage: Bacteria > Pseudomonadota > Gammaproteobacteria > Berkiellales > Berkiellaceae > Berkiella. The sequence continues at coordinate 2,827 of CAZHSJ010000208.1, forward strand.
TTGGATGCCTGGGTATGCCCCAAGGGAATTGATTTTGCATCTTTACCCAGTGGTGCTGTTGTGGGAACTTCGAGCTTAAGAAGAGTCGTTCAGCTTAAAATGCTCCGTCAAGATTTACAATATGTTCCCTTGCGTGGCAATGTTGATACGCGTGTTAAGAAATGTCATCAGGGAGAGTATGATGCCATTGTGCTGGCGCAAGCTGGGTTGGTTAGGCTTGATCTCGCCGATGAAATTAATAGTATCTTTACCATTGATCAGATGTTACCTGCGGTAGGGCAGGGCGCACTTGGGATTGAGTGTCGTTTGGATGATGAAAAAACACATGCCTATTTAAGCGCGTTAGATCATGTCCCAACAAGAATGTGTGTTCAAGCTGAAAGAGCGATGAATGCTAAGTTGGGTGGAAATTGTCAGGTGCCTGTGGCGGGTTTTGCAACTTTGCAAGAAGGAAAGTTGAGTTTAACGGGCAGAGTTGGCCATCCGGAAAAATTAATTTTACTTGAGGCACAAGCGGTGGGTGAACAAAGTGCTCCTTCAGAACTAGGCGAGCTCGTTGCCGAAAAATTAATTCACCAAGGGGCCATGGATATTATTAACGATATACTGGAAAAATTAGGAAAATAAGGTGTTACAAGATTGGCAGGTTGTTATTTTGCGCCCCAAACACCAAGCGCAAGTCATAAATGAGGCGCTACAAGCACAAAAAGCACATACAGTGATTGTGCCGCTAATGGAAATTGTACCGCTTCCGTTTGAAAATGAAGAATTATTGCTATGGAAAAAAACACTCAGCGATGCTGACTTTCTAATCATCAGCTCAGCAAATGCCATACGATGCGCACCCAAGGCGCTTTTAGAAGCCATTCATAAAAAGTCATTTATTATTACAATGGGAGAGGCAACCACGCAGGCACTCAAAGAAAAAATAAACACGGTTACCGTTGGTTATACCGCTTTGATGGGTAGCACCAGTGAAACTGTTTTATCCGAACCTTTTTTGGAAAAGAGCAAAGTGTTAAATAAGCGGATAGTTCTGTTGGCAGGTTTAGGCGGGCGCACAACGATCCGCGATGCGTTATTGCGACGAGGCGCGCTGGTTGATTCAATTTATGTTTATCAACAACAAAAACCACAGGTTGATCTCAACACGCATATTCAGGCCTTAAAGCACCACCAAAAGGTATGCTTTTTAGTTACCAGCGCAAATATACTGACACATTTAGTTGCCAGCACTCCAGAAAAAGAACGCGCTTGGTTGACAGAGCAACACTTGATTGTTGTCAGCGAAAGAATTTTAGCCAAGGCAAAAACCCTAGGCTTTAGTCGGTTTGTCCTTGCCAAAGGGGCGCACCCTACCATGCTATTGGCAGCCTGCGAAAAGTTGGCACAATCCTGAATTGAGACACTTAACTCGATTTTAGTTTGTTAGAAAGTATACAAAAAATATACGCCTATTTGTGGATCGTTTTCTCAAAAGTTATCATAAATGTCGGTAAACACGCTGTTAATATAGCCAAAAGTAAGCTTGTGACCTATCGTAATAGATGTAGGCTAGCAAAAGCTTTATGATGAATAAAAGCAAAAGGGTGAGATGGAATGTCCACGGATGAAACTGATGACAATAACAATGATGATGCTGCGCCGTCGCCAAAGCGGGTAGTGGTCACGCACTATGGCAAGAAAAAGAAAGAAACCGATGTGCCAAGTGAAATCATTCCCACTGAGCCAACACATATTATTAGTAGCCCTGTGGATATAGGAAGCACTATTTCTAAACCATCAATGCAAACTAAGACGCAGTCTCAGGAAACCCAACAGAC
>CAZHSJ010000209.1:0-4624 GCA_964535225.1 Uncultured Candidatus Berkiella sp.
TTCAACAGGAATTTCTAGTAGTTCAGGTTCTAAGGATATTTCTTCTGGCTCTTCCTCAAATTCAGCTGCTTGAGGGAATTTTTCTTCAGTGTTTAGCGCAGATTCAATAGCAAGATCGAGTCTTTGCGAAAGTAATTCGTCATTTTGCAAATCAGTGACGCTTTCATTTACTTCTAACGGGGGTGTGTTTGCGCTTTTTTTGCTTTCTTTGCGCTTGCTAAAAGCCCTTGAGATATGTTTGTGGATCCGCTTTGCCATGTAAACCCCAACACAGTAAACATTCCTTTGATTTATGTGAATGTGCACTTAATTTAGACTAATTTAACTCATTTACTGTTAGTCATTTGTTTTGGGCAAAAAGTTTTATTTATAAAGTTCTTTACTGCCTTTTTTGTGTAAGCACACCTTTTTCTAAGGTAATATTGATTGTACATTGAAGAGAAAACACTGTTTGTTCATAAGTATTAAGACTGTTTTTAAGATAAAAACACGCAAATAAATAGGTGATATGTCATTCAAACAGCTTGTTTTTGTCTGCCTTTTTATGTTCAAATCATAAGAGGAAGTCTAAAAAGAGAGTAGGTTTTTCTCATGATAGATAATCCTCAACCTTTAAAACAAGCTCAACATCACATCCATTGGTGGCAAAAAATCAAGGCGATACTGTTTGGTCAATGGTTATTAGCCAAAGAAGAAAATGAACGTATTCACGATACCTTGAAACTCGTCGAATTTGATAAACAGTTTCCACTAAAATCCTCATTTAAAGACTGGATACAGGCTATTGATACTATCCAACCGCTTGTTCAGTCTCACCGTAAAAGTATCGAACCATCTACGAATGATGAATTTGATTTGGATTTGCTGGCTGCCAATACTTATTTATTTCATTTGGAAAGGCTGCTTGTTAAAATTAGAGAATACTTGCATCAATACCGTTTTCGTCAGGAACAATACGTTGAGCAGAATTTCTACTCCTATAAGCTTGAGATTAATCAAGCAACCAACGCAGCTGAACAATGTTATTTCACCATTTTGCAATTAACTGCGCTTTTGCAACGCCATGACGGTAAAAAGTATTCAGATGAGATGGTGGCACAAATTCATGCCTTAGAATTAGATACAACTGCCCTTGGGAGTGCTATTCGCTCGTTAAATCAAAGTGCTTATAAGGCTGAATCTATGGCACAGTTAGCCTCCATTGAACAAGATTTACTACAATCATTGTCCCGACCTGTCAGTACAGCGGTTTTTGCTAATAATAATCTCAACTTTAATTTACCTCATTCCCAAGGTGAATTTTTACGTTTAAAGGCTAAGTCAATTGAAGATCCTGAAAACGGTAAATTTATCATTAACCTAATTGACATTCATGACCAATTAAAGAAATGCTACGTCGTAGCACGAAAAGTGTTTATAAAAGATTCTCTTGATCAAATGGGCGTTCATATTGAAGGCATCATTGAAGAGTTTTCAAAAAATGAGAGTAATAAAAATATTATTTTTGAGCATTTAAATCAGCTTTTTCATAGTGTTGAATCTATTCGTTTTAATACAAATAGAGAAAGTCGATGTTCAAAAAATTTATTTGTACGTTCAAAAGAAGCAATGAAAAGCTTACGCAAGATCTGTCAAAAGCACCCTATAGGACTTGAATACATAAGAGAATATACGATTAAGCGTGATTTGCTAAAGCTGCCTAAAGGATAAGTATGCAAGCAGCGACGTTTCTCATTTCAGAGGATAATACACTATAGGTCCGGCAAGCTGCCTTTGAATCCATAAACTCAACGCCTATCCCTTGTTCGAATAATCCCCTTAATAACGATTGTGAAGGTACCACGAGATGTGGTCCTGTGCCTAAGAGCACAATATCAACCTGGGGAGATAACAGCAGAGCAAAGTCATCATCTGTGACGTCTTTTAGAGACTCAGGTGACCATTTAATCAATTTGTGGGGCTTAACGATAACACTGTGCGTATAGCATTCTTGGTTGATCCAAATTTTGCCAGGCTCAAAGCGTTGGATTTTATAGGTTGCGCTGGAATCATCTTCTTGTATTATCATCGGTTAGTCACATTAAAAGTGAATTTGCTTTATTATACCAGATCTTTAAATTCAGTAACGCAGGACTATTTAATTAGCTTACCTAATATATAATGAATGTTCAAATTACCGTAGTTTTACCCGGTTTACTCTCGTGTTTGCAACAGCATTCGCAAGAGGCCCCCGCTTTAACTAAGCTGCTTTCCAAGGCGGCAGTCCATGTGGGACCAGCGTCAGTGGAACACAGCTTTTTAGCTATTTTTCCTGGGTTAGTGTCACCGATCCCCTATGCGGCCCTATCAGCTTTAGATCAAGGGCTAATAAGCTCGGATAATCAACAAGTATGGTGTTTTATAAATAGGGTCAAATGCTTGGTTACTCACCAAACTGCCTACATTGTGGGGGACGAGCCTAACCACACGCAGGCACAAAAGCGCAAGTTATGTTCCTTGTTAGGCCAACTTTCCACTAACGAATTAACCTTTTATGAAAGTGCAGCTGAAGATCTGCTGTGCAAGGTTGATAATCACACACGGGTGACCATGCAGCCTGTCATGGAAGTTTATCATAAAAACCTGTTGAGCTTATTGCCCCAAGGGGAGGATAAAGCCTTTTGGCATCGGCTGCTAACGATGAGTCAAATGTTATTGCAAGCTGAGCAGTCGTCGCAAGAGTCCCTTTCTAGTTTATGGTTTTGGGGGCTTGGTAAATTACCGTTATCAATATCATGTGATACTCTATACTCAGATGCCTCCTTTGTGAGGGGATTAGCCAAACTGGCATCAAAACCGATTTCATCCATTGCTTCGTTTAATCAACATGAGATAAAAGAAAATTCAGTTATTATTGCGCTTGATTTTTACCGTTTAAGTAAGCAGCAAGCGCTACCACAACACAGCGCATTGATCGCTTTCTACGAGAAAGCTATTTTTTCGCCGCTTCTTGAAAAATTATTAAAAAACGAAATTAATAAAGTACGCATAATATGCGCCAATGGGGTAACTTTTGAAACAACGCGAATGCGCTTGAAGTATTTTTGGAAAAAAACGTACCCTTTAGCGCATTTTGCGGTAAAAGAAAAATAAGAAACAAAATGGAAATAGAACTGCCTTTACCCAAAATTAAGCAACGAAAGGTGGATAAACAGCGAGAACAGGCCACGATAGAAGCTGGCTTTTCTCCCTTATTAGCCAAAATTATTGCCTCCCGGCCTTTTATTGATGATATATCTCCTGGTGAGTTATTAGCCCCAAAGCTAAAATCATTAGATCCCCCTTTATTATTGGCTGATCTTCCTAAAGCGGTTGTAAGGTTAATTCAAGCGCTAAATAACAATGAAATCATTGGTATTGAAACAGATCATGATTGTGATGGGCAAACCAGTCACGCAGTTATCTATTGCGCTTTAATGGACTACTTCAAACACCCAGCTTCTCGCATTAAGTCCTATATTGGGCATCGTTTAACAGAAGGGTATGGTCTATCAGAAGCTGTTGCAAAACGGATTTTGCAAGAACAAGATCGGCCTACCTTAGTAATTACTGCAGATAATGGATCTGCCGACGAAGCTCGGATCAAACTGCTTAAAGAGCATGGCATTGATGTGATTGTGACGGATCATCATGAAATTCCGGTTGAAGGCATTCCCCAAAGTGCCTTTGCGGTTATTAACCCCACGCGTGAAGATTGTCAGTATCCGGATAGATATATAGCCGGATGTATGGTTGCTTGGTTATTGATGGCTGCAACAAGAAGCGAATTAATTAAACAAGGCAAAGAGATCCCCTCCCTTGCTTCATGTTTAGATTTTGTTGCTGTTGGGACCATTGCAGACTGCGTGAGCATAGCAAGGAGCAAAAATAATCGTGCCGTTGTTTCTTATGGGATGAAATTAATTGAGCTGGGTCTTCGCCCCTGTTGGCGTGCTATTTTGCAAGAGGTTTCATTACCACTATCGTCAGAAGACATTGGTTTTAAAATTGGTCCTTTGTTAAACAGTGATGGTCGATTATCCTGCGCATTTGGATCGGTGAGCTTTTTATTAGCAGCAGATGATACACAAGCCAGTAAGTGGATAGCGCATTTAAAAGATCAAAACGCACAAAGAAAAAATATACAAGACAGCATTACGCAACTTGCTCTAAAACAAGCGTTGAAACAATATCAGCAAGGTAAAAAGGGGATCTGCGTATTTTTAGAAGAAGGTCATGCCGGTGTGCATGGGATCTCGGCAAGTCGCTTGAAAGATACCTTTGGAAGGCCTGTTATTATATTTTGTCCTAAAGAGAATGAACCAGGATTATTAACCGGATCAGCACGCTCTATTGAAGGGGTGCATTTGCGTAATGTGTTACAAGCTGTTGCGGATAAAGATCCTCAGTTAATAGTGCGTTTTGGTGGGCACCAAGGTGCAGCGGGGTTATCCATTTTACGAGATTCCTTCGATGATTTTCGGCACGCTTTTGAAGATACGCTTAACCAAACCGTAGAGGAGGGGTTAATTGGGCCGGTGATTTGGACGGATGGGGAGTTTGTCGTTTCTGATCTCACATTGGAATTTGCAGAAAAGCTAGTTGG
>CAZHSJ010000210.1:0-4623 GCA_964535225.1 Uncultured Candidatus Berkiella sp.
CACGTTGTTCTGCCTGCGCCTTAGCACGTTGTTCTGCCTGCGCCTTAGCACGTTGTTCTGCCTCAGCCTTAGCACGTTGTTCTGCCTGCGCCTTAGCACGTTGTTCTGCCTGCGCCTTAGCACGTTGATCTGCCTCAGCCTTAGCACGTTGTTGTTCTGCATCTGCCTTGGCACGTTGTTCATCCTGCGCTCTAGCGTCGGGCTGAACTTCAACTCCTTTTTGCGGTGATACCTTCGCACTAAAATTAACCAACACATTTGGCATATATTGAAGCCGTTCGTAAACTTCTGTGTAAAATTCCTCTTGCTTATCCTTTTTCCTAAAATTCAATTCAGCATAACCTGAATACATTTTCCTTACGTCTTCTAACGTAAATTCCATACAACGCCGTAAGGCATTAGTAATAATGTCATCGTTAAAATCTACCTCTAACTTACCTGCTTTAACAAGATCAAAAACTTGCTTATAAAAGTTAATTTCATTTTTACCATACTGTTCAAGATTAATTTCATCGGAGTCATGGCCTTGGCCACCTAAAGCCGTTTTAAATCCTACATTCCCTCGCTGAAAGAAACGAAAAGCTTCTCCTTTATCAATACCAACAACTTTCCCATTTTCATCTAACCCATAATTATCAAGGTGAGCATCATAATTACTGGTGGCTTTGTCTGCAATAAGATGCGCTACAATTTGCGCAACTTGCGTTTTATTGAGCTTAGATATCATCTCTGGGGTAAACGTTTTAATTGAGACAAAATCTTGAGCAATACCTAATTTAGTATCAACTTCCCTTAAATGAGCACGTGGCACAGCACCATCTGTAATATGATTTGCAACCCATGCACCGGCAACCTCTCTGCCTTCTTCCACACCCGGCTTTTTGGCATTACTTTTAAGCGCTTTCCAGAAAATTGTTCCATCATTTAATTTATAAAGCAACTTTCCCGCTTTATTATCAATTTTTTGCTTATTTCTATATTTTTTGGCGATCTCCATTTTGCTAAATTGAGTGAATGTGGGGACACCGTCGTCTTGCTTGGCTACTTTTTTCGCCTGCTCTTCTCTTTTGCTTGCTGCTTTTTCTAAAGCGCCCATTTCTTCAATGATATCACTTTGCGTCCTTTTAAGTGTCTTTTCATGTGTTTTGCTTTCTGATTTAAGCAACTCTTTTGCTTTTTTGGCCAGCTCTTCTTTTTGTTTGGCCAGCTCAAGTTCGTGTTTTGCTTTGGCTCTGTCTTGCTCTACTCTAGCCGCTTGCATTTTTTGTTTTGCTGCTTCTTGTTGCCTCTTTGCTTCTTCCTGAACACGGCGAGCTTCTTCTTGTTGTGCGCGCAGTTTTTCTTGTTGCGTTTTTTGCTGTTCGGCTTCTCTTAGTTTTTGCTCTAAAGCTTCACGATGTGCCTGTTCTGCCTTTTCTTGCTTTTCTTTAGCCTCTTTTTGCTTGGCTTCTTTTTTAGCTTGCTCCTCTTTGAGTCGCGCACTTTCAAGCGCTTCCTTTGCTTGCTGTTCACGAATTTTTGCCTCGTCCAAAGCGAGTTTTGCTTCCATTTTTTGAGTTGCGCTAAGTGACTTTAATATTGAGTCTCCCCCTTTAATCGAAGTTGTCATTGCTTTATCAGCTGATTTAAGTAGAGATTCTGCTTCTTTAACCTCCTTCTTAGCGGCAACCACTTCTTCTTTTGCTTCTACTTTTTCTGCTTTTGCCTCATATTCTGCTCTGATGGCAGCAAAGTTTTCCTCTGTCATTTTTAAATGACCCACTTTATCAAATCGCTCTTGATAGCGTTGGCAAGCTTTATTGAATACATTCTGTGGTGTCTTATCTCCCCAAGCGTTGTCCCAATTACTTTCTATATTTTTAAATTGCGTATCAAACATATCCTTTTTAGCTTTAGGTGGCATTTGAGCAGCTATTATGTCAGGTCTTTCATTTTTCGATATTTCTATTACAGGGGCTGGCGTAACAATTTCATCTTGAGTTTTTGTTAATTCCCAAGAACTAACTGACTTTTCCTTATTCTGTTCGTTTTGCCAATTTAAACCCATTTCATCCATAAGCTCAACGATATCAGCAATAGGTTTATCGTTTTCAAATAGGGGCTTTCCTCCTATGGTAAAAGGCGCATTCTGAAAAGCTTTAAGAAAATGTTCAGCATTTTGACGCTCAGCAGGTGCAACTTGCTCGTAAGCCGTATAAACGAGCTGATAAAAATTGTATTTGTCAGGAAAATCCTTGCTGGGCAAACTGCTTGCCATGGCGTTTCCTTTAGCTACTTGTTTGAGCAAAGCGCCAATATCTCCCTTTTGTTGCAGTTTCATTGGTGCCTCAATCATCATCCAATTTCCTGCTATGTTACTTGTGGCTCCGTCAAAACAGCCTTTCCACCACGCTGAATTAAACCATTCTTGCTCTAAATCATTTTCTTTAGCAAAATTGTAACTCGCAGAAAAGTTGGTAACGATAGTTTCAAGCGCTATAAAAATATCATCGCCAAACATAGGAGAAAAAGGATCATATTTATGACCATAAATGGTTATTTTATTTTTACCTTTACTAAAAACTTCACTATAGGGATCTTTTTGGTTCGCTTTGGGTTTCTCTTCTTCAGCGCATTCTATATAATCATTTTCAATATCAGTGAGAACTTTAGTAAAATTTTGATCTACGTTCTTGGCCGCCAAAATGATATTGCGCATGTGTTGTTTTTGAGTAACCCCTTCGGCAACACGTACAGCTTTGTCATCAATTTCTACGCTTTCAAGAGCCCCTAGAATAGCATCATAAAATTCAGGGGGATTCATTGGTCTTCTTTGATTCGCTCGTTCAAGCATAAAGTCTTTGTGTGCTTGAGCCATTCTGATTCTTGCTCTACCTTTGAGTTTTTGTCTTTCATCTTTCGGTAGGGCTTTAAACTCATTCCAGCTCATTTTATCTAAGGAACTTTTGTCTTTCTTGTTTAAGGTGGCTGCGCTTAATGTCATACGATGAATTCCTATTTACTTGTATATACGCCAACTAAATTGTTTAGTTTACTTTTCGACATAAGCATATGGCAGAATGTTCAATAATTTTTACTTAAAAAAACAATAGGTTTGCCTTTCCTTGCAAAAATGGTTAAATCTATCCATGCAGTGCATTAGCACTCATAAAGTAAGCAGAAATAACAGAAGGGTTTTCCCACTCATTAAATAATGGGTGGGAAGGGGATCTCAGAGCAGCTCTGGTTTCTTGGCAGAATGAATATCCTGAAATTTAGATGAAATTTCAGATAATAGTTCGGTATTTTGTAAAACTGGAACATTATTAATAAAAAATTCAGCTTTATTGAAGGTTTTAATAAAATTTTCAAAGCTCATTTTGGGATTGCACAATGTTGAAACAGGTACAATAACTAATTCTTTAAAATCATCAATATCTTTAAAGTTTTTTCTTGGCAATGCAGATAATGGTAGCGTTCCACGTGATACCTCTTTTACCATTTCTGAAAAACTAGCTGCTTTATTGGGAGCTTCTATCATTAACCATACTCCAGCAATATTACTGGTTGCACCGTCAACACATGCCAACCACCAAGGAGAATTGAATAAATCATCTGTGAGATTATTTTCTATTGCATAATCATACGCTGCACTAAGATTAACTACGATGGTATCTAACGCTAGGAATAAATCATCACCAAATGTTGGCGAGAAGGGATCATACTTATGCCCATAAATTGAAATATCACCTTGATGTTGCTCAAATTGATTTTTTAATTTCCCAAAATGTCTCATCAACCTACGTTCTTCCTGACTCATTTCAGGGTTGTTGGAAAAAATAATGCTATCTGGGGTAGTTGTTTCAACTTTGGGCACCCCTTTTAATGCGCATTGGATATAATCATCACAGATTTTCTCTGTAACTTTAGAAAACCCATGATCAATATGCTTAGCTGCTCTAATTATATTTATTAAATGTTGTTTTTGTGAAACACCTTCTTTTATTCTTGTAGTGTTATTTTTAATAGTTGTTTTTTCTACTGATTTGATCATATCTTCATAATATTCAGGAGAGTGTTGAGGCTGTCTTTTTGCTGCCCTTTCTAACATAAATTCTTTATGCGCTCTTGCCATTCTTATGCGGGCATTTTTTGCAAGCATTTTTCTTTGTTGTTTCGTTAATTTATCAAAATCTTGCCATTTCATGATATCTAAACCAGCATCGCATTTTGAATTAATTACTTTTACAATTTCGTCAAGGCCGCCAATACTCATTTTTTCCTTACTATTTTTAACAAATATTTAATAGCTAAATGTTTAATCATCGCATGGTATCAGCTGATTTTTTATAGTCTATAGTTTCATGCCACATAAAGACGAGCTGCTATTAACGCCTGACAGACTTGCAAGCAGCGCACTATTTTTAAGTGCTTATATGAGGTGTAGTTCATCCAATCCCCAAAGGGGCGAGGGGATAAGAAAAAAAGAAATACCCGCAGGTGGGAATGTCTGCCATAGCTTAAATGCAGATATCGTTGCTACTCAATTTGAGGTCACAAAGTGTGACCTCAATCATGAGGAAATCTATAGAACCCGCCTTCGCCAAGGCTACGGCGCGGTTGTTCGATAAGGATTGATTTCAC
>CAZHSJ010000211.1:0-4603 GCA_964535225.1 Uncultured Candidatus Berkiella sp.
GTTGGCTGCGCTCTCTCACCCCAGTCATGGACCAAAGCGTCCACTCCTGGGGCTTCGCTCGCTTGCCGCCTCGCCTAAATTCAAACAGGTTCGAGTTGACTCTTCCAGTATGAATTTATGCATTGTTGGCTGCGATCGCTTACCCCAGCTTGCCCTAGGAAGTTTTTAGCGTAGTAAGGTCATGCACCAAAGTCCTAGCTACTCGCTTTTTGAAGCAGTGCTTTTCTATCTTTAGGCAAAATGGGTTTATCGTTGTCTTCTACCTCAACTTGCGCTGCCTTTGCCTTAACTTCTTGCACGGCTTTTTCAATAATCGCTGGTTTTTCCGTTGCTTGGATTTTTTCAGGGACAACCATAACCAGTAATCCATAATTGGGGTGATCAATATAAGTGATCTCATCAATGCGCAAACGGCTGGTTTCTTTTAAGCGATGCGCGGCACCTGATTTTCTCAATATTAAATCGGCATCTAAGTTAAGGCTTCGACCCATGCTAACTCGCACAGTGCCATCCACCTGGTGTTCATTTTTAGCACCTTCAATATGCACTTTTTGTGAATGCTCTTTATCAGAAATAGTTTGGCGCCAGCCTTTATGTAATATAATAGGGTAACGTGAAGCGATGCGTTGTTTGGCACTATTCAAGGAGAGTTGCTTATCGGTAAGCAGAATAAACTCAGCAGCAGGATCGTTACTTAATGTGACTGAATTTGCGGTATTGGGCGCCCCTGGATCATAGGAGCCAGTGATAGAGTTTTTATCTTGCATTTCAAAAATAATCATTTCAATGCGATACATTCTATTTTCTTTAGCAAGCGCAAGGTGAGTTAATCCAAGCAGCAAAGCTAAAGTTAGCATTAATTTAGTAATTCTCATCACTATTCCCTTATGTGGAAGTAATTAGTTGGTCTATTAAATTCTCGACAACTTGAACGCGTTGTTCCGGTGTTTGCATCTCAAACATAAATTTGATTTCAGAAGAACCCACGAGTTTAAAGTTTAATGGTTTTGCCCTTATCATGTTAATGAGTTTATCAGGGTTTAGGTTAGGTTGTGAGTCAAATTCAATTTTGCCACTCTTGCTGGCAGCTTCAATTTTTCTTATCCCAATAGGGGAAGCTTTAATTTTTAGTTCGGTTACTTTAAATAGATTCTTAGTAGGTGCTGGAATTAAACCAAATCTATCAATCATTTCCACTTGAAGTTCACGCAGATCCTCAAGGGATTTTGCATTCGCAATTCGTTTATAGAGCGTCAGACGCATATGAACATCAGGCAAATAATCCTCTGGAATGAGCGCACTGATAGATAAGTTTATTTCAGCACCTTGCCTTAAATGTTCTGATAAAGTCATTTTTTTACCAGATTTTAAAGATTGAATGGCTTTTTGTAATAGCTCCATATACAAACTAAAACCAATCGCCTGCATGCTGCCACTTTGTTCTTCGCCTAATAACTCGCCTGCCCCGCGTATTTCTAAATCGTGTGTGGCTAAGGTAAATCCCGATCCTAATTCTTCCAAAGAGGCTAAGGCATCAAGCCGCTTTTGTGCATCGTTCGTTAAATTCTTTTTTGGGGGCGTTAAGCAATAAGCATAGGCTTGGTGGTGAGAGCGCCCAACACGGCCTCGTAGTTGATGTAATTGTGCCAATCCAAGTTTATCGGCACGCTCAATAATCATGGTATTGGCAGAAGGAATATCAATCCCCGTTTCAATAATGGTGGTACAAACTAGCACATTAAAACGCTGATGGTAAAAATCAGACATCACTTGTTCTAACTGGCGTTCACGCATTTGACCATGGGCTACCCCAATTCTTGCTTGGGGAATCAATTCCTGTAGATCCCTCGCCACTTTTTCAATCGTTTGCACATCATTATGCAAATAATAGACTTGCCCGCCACGCATTAATTCGCGCAAAATAGCTTCAGAGATCAGTGTTGTATTATATTCTCGAACAAAGGTTTTAATACTTAAACGCTTTGCAGGTGGCGTGGCAATAATGGACAGATCCCTTAAAGAAGAAAAGGCCATATTGAGCGTTCGGGGAATAGGGGTTGCAGTGAGCGTTAAAATATCCACCTCAGCGCGCAAAGTTTTTAGGCGTTCTTTTTGTTTTACCCCAAAGCGATGCTCTTCATCAATAATAACTAAACCAAGATTGGTATAGGTAATTTCCTCGTTTAATAATTTATGAGTACCTATTACAATATCGATTTTGCCTTGGCCTATCTGCTTGATAATTTCCTCTTGTTCTTTTTTGGTTTTAAAACGAGAAATCACCTCTATTTTAACTGGCCAGTCTGCAAAACGATCGCTAAAAGTTTCATAGTGTTGCTGCGCCAATAAGGTGGTTGGCACTAAAATAACCACTTGTTTGGTATCCATAGCGGCAACAAAAGCTGCGCGAAGCGCCACTTCAGTTTTTCCAAAGCCAACATCGCCGCACACCAATCTATCCATTGGTTTTGCTGAGCGCATGTCCTCTAACACTTGCTCAATCGCCTTGGCTTGATCGGGGGTTTCCTCAAAAGGAAAGCTACTGGCAAACTGGAAATAATGATCGGTTGAAGCAGAAAAACGATGCCCTTTCTTGATAGCGCGTGAGGCGTAAACATCCAATAATTCGGCGGCAACATCATAGGCTTTTTCTTGGGCTTTCTTTTTTGCTTTTTCCCATTGCTCGGTACCCAATTTGTGTAATGGCGCATTGTCCAGGTTGGCACCACTGTATTGGCTAATGAGGTGTAATGAGCTAACCGGGACATAAAGTTTGTCGTTATCGGCATAGGTTAAAATGACATATTCAGCAGGTGAATTATCAATCGTGATATGCGTTAACCCTTGGTAGCGGCCAACACCATGATCAAGGTGAACAACCGGCGCGCCTAACGTTAACTCAGATAAATCTTTAATGGGGGTATCAAGATCCTGCGTGATTTTTTGCCGGCGCCGCCGTTGCATTACCTGTTGGCCATAGAGTTGATGCTCTGCAATCCATAAAAGGTGAGGCGTGGCTAACCATAATCCTTCGTCCAAGGATGCAACGGTAATGCCAAGTGTTTCCTCATCTTCGTAAAAAGATTGCCAATCTTTATAGACTTTGGGATGAAGATTATGGCGGTGAAATAATTCTAGTAAAGATTCTCTTCGTCCTGCGGATTCAACGCAAAATAAGACTTTCTCTTTTTGCACAGATAAAAAGTCTTGCAAAAGATGTAAAGGATTTTCAGCCCGAGAGTCTATATTTAAAGCTGGAAAGGGGAGCGTGCGAAAATTATAAGTGCCCTTTTTTTCTTTTTCAAATGCGCGTTGGTTAACCTCTATTTGAGGAAACTGATTAATATGTTGAAATAGCACATTGGTTTTGATGAAAAGCGTATCGGGGGTTAGTAAAGGTCGCTGATAATCATGCCGATATTGCTCAAACCGATTTTGTGCGTCTAGCCAAAACTGTTCACAGGCAGGTTCAATGGCTTGTCGAATAATTAACGTATTTTTAGGCAGATACTCAAAAAACGAGCTGGTTTGCTCAAAGAAAAGTGGTAAATAGTATTCAATCCCTTGTGAGGGGGTTCCCGCTGACACATCTTGGTAAATTGGGCTCAAAGAGGGATCGCCTTCAAAGCATTTTCGCCAGTTTTGTCGAAAAAGTGTTACGGCCTCTTCGGTTAAGGGAAACTCTCTGGCCGGCAAGCAAGTGAGTGAATCAATTTTGTCTAAGGAACGTTGCGTTTGTGGATCGAATAAACGTAAGGAGTCAATTTCATTATCAAAGAGATCAACTCTCACAGGATTTTCTTGCCCCATTGGAAAGATATCAACAATGCTTCCCCTTAAAGCAAATTCTCCATGAGTAACAACTTGAGAAACGCAAACATAGCCACTTTGTTCAAAGCGTTTTCTCATTTTGTCCCAATTAAATGGCGTACCCACTTTTAAAACAAGACTATGACCCTGCACGTAAGCTTTAGGTGAAAGACGATGGAGTAGGGTTGTGACAGGAACAACAATGATGCCACGCTCTAGCGTATCAAGCTGATTTAAAACTAATAACCTGTCTGAAATAATATCGTGATGCGGCGAAAAATTATCATAGGGTAGTGTTTCCCAATCAGGAAACTGCATAACCGGGATGTCTTTTGGCGTAAAGATTTTTAATTCACGCTCAAGGCGATTGGCGCTTTGCGGATCGGGGGTAATAAAAACAAGCGGCCCTTCCCATAAGGCTTGCGCCTTGGCAATCACATAGGGTAAGGAGGCACCTTTGAGATCCCCCCAACTGACTTTATCGCCTGCCTTATAGGGGATCCGTTCATGCAGCGAGGGGATAGGTGAGGGCATAGTGTACCTTAGGAATTTACTCTTTTCTTAGCAAGCGCTGCGCGTTTTTCAAACGCTTCACGCGCGATGTGAATATCTTCTAAATACCAGTCTAAATCGCTAACTGGGATAGCCTGCCTGCTATCAACAACGGCAGTGGGTGGATTGGGATGAAAATCTACCAATACCATATTCGCACCACTAATAATGCCTTGTGCGGTAGCATGAAAGATATCACTTAACCCTTCTGGTGTTTGCTCAAGCGTCCCAACAGAATGAG
>CAZHSJ010000212.1:0-4599 GCA_964535225.1 Uncultured Candidatus Berkiella sp.
TCTTTCAATCCACCCATTTAACTCAAAGTGCTTTTCCCAAAACCGTCTTAGCAATTTTTGCTTGGGGATCGCTTATTTTATTGTTAGGGGGGCGTCTCTTATTTGGGTGGCGCGGTCCGACGGCAGTACGTTGGACATTGGTGAGTACCTTGCTAGCCGTATTATCCTATTTTGGGACAAAAGCTTTACTACTATAAAGGACGCTACGTGGATATTTCTCATCTTGAGATTTTATCAATAACGCTTGTTTGCTTAACGTTATTGCTCGCATTTTTCTCTTTATCTGAAACCGGTATTTTATCGATTAACCGCTATCGGCTTAAACACTTAGCCAAAACCTCTAAAAGTGCGCGTCGGGTACAAAAATTATTAGAGCGCCCGGATAGATTATTAGGCGTTATTTTATTAGGTAATACCTTTGTTACCATTACCGCCTCTTCCATCGCAACGCTGCTTGGTGTTGAGCTGCTTGGCGAAAAATTTGGCGTGATTATCGCCGATATCATTATCACCCTGGTACTCTTAATTTTTGCCGAAGTCTTCCCTAAAACTTTAGCCGCACTTTACCCTGAAAAAGCAGCCTTTCCTGCGTCTTTTTTGTTACAAATTTTTCTGAAAGTGCTATACCCATTAGTCTGGTTAGTTAATACCGCTTCTAACGGGCTTATCCGCCTACTTGGGATCTCCTTAAGTGGGGCCAATAATGATGGTATTTCTCCTGAAGAGCTTCGCACCGTGGTGCATGAAACCTCGGGGCGCATTCCTTCCAAACACCGTAAAATGCTCTTGAGCATTTTGGATTTAGAAAAAGTCTGCGTCGAAGATATTATGATCCCGCGCCAGGATGTTGTTGGTATCGATATAGAAAGCGAATGGGATGCGATTTTAGCCCAATTAGCCAATACCCAACATTCTTTTTTGCCAGTTTATGCACAAGATCTGAATAACACCATTGGGATAGTACACGCCAAGAAAGCGTTGCATATTTTAGCCCATGAAGAATTTGATAAGGATATGTTAAAAGAATCCTTAGATCCTGCTTTTTTTATTCCGCAAAGTACCTCCCTGACCAACCAGTTGATTAATTTTCAACAAAGTAAACGCCGTTTTTCCATGGTGGTTGATGAGTATGGCGATATCTTGGGGATTATTACTTTAGAAGATATTTTAGAAGAAATTGTGGGTGAGTTTACCACCAATATGGCTTCTGCTTATACCTCCATTCATGCGCAGGAGGATGGCTCTTATTTGGTTGAGGCCAGCACCACCGTGCGGGAATTTAATCGCACGGCGGCTTGGAAATTACCTATTCATGGCCCAAAAACGGTGAATGGCTTGGTGATTGAAGAGCTACAAGCTATTCCAGAAGTGGGAACCTGCTGCTTAATTGGGGGCAATATCCCTATTGAAGTGGTCCAGGTACAAGATAACCGAATCAAAACCATTAAAATACTGGCGCCTTTACATCGCAAAAAGCAACATGTTCTTGAGCACTAACAGGTTTCCCCCACTTTCTAGTGTATTTACTCAAATACCTTCCCCAAGAGTACAAAAACGACGCGTTTATACTTGAATCCAAGGCTGGTTTCTGTTAGTTTTACACCTTAATATTTGATAGCCATAGATAGAGGCAGCAGTATGACCTCCCCTTTCCCTTTAGATCTGACAAAACATGATCTCCCCTTGCTTAATAACGATGAACTTCAAAAGCGAATAGCAAAAGAAACACAAAAATGCAGCGCTTATCAGGGCGTGATGACATTAGGGCTGTGGTTGTTACAACTTAAATTAGTGAGCGCTTTAAAAAAGCTTTTGGACTTAGTGACAAGTGGAGAGTCTTTGCAAGCAATTATCCAACAACTTTCAAAGGTTGCTCTGCTTTACAAAATTATTGACAGTGAATCACATAAATTAAAACTTAAAGAAAAAACAGACGCGCAAATACAAGCCCAAATTGAAGAGCATAATAAATGGCTTATCGCACAAGCGATGGATTACCAGACACTAAGACTTCACAGGGCTGCACGAGCAGCTGCCGAGCATGCCGAACAAAGAAAACGCAACCCTATTTCTTTAAAGAAAACCATCAATAAACAAAGAGAAATGGCCGAGCAATTGCTTGCACAAATTGAGGCCTTCAAGGCTGAACTGTTACAAAAAATATTTTTACAAAGCCCCAAGGAACTTCTACTTCAAAGAAAACCACACCTTGCTTCTAAAAAACCAAAGGTGCGCCATTCTCCCAAAGTTAAACCTCGCCCTAGATAATTTTTTTAATCAAATGCAGACTGCAGAGCCGGGTAAGTAAAGAACAAAAAGTGCACGGTATTAACCATAAAGTGCGTTAAAATACTCGCCTCAAGCTTTTTGGTTCGCATATAGGCATAGCCATAAAATAACCCCGCCACGGCTGCTAATAGCATATATTGATGGCCGCCCTTGTAATGCGCCGCGCCAAACAACACCGCGCTGATAATAAGCGCCAACCATTTACCCAGTTTATGATTTTGCCAAAGGTTCATCATCGACTGCATTATCATGCCACGAAACAGCGCTTCTTCAGCAAAACTGACAAAAAACAGATTATTAATTGCCCACAAGTAAAAGAAATTGGTTAGCTTAAGATTAAATTTAACGTAGCCTAAGGCAAATGAAAGAGGTAATAACACCACAATCGCCGCAAGCCCACACAAAAGACCAGATTTCAACACCGGCTTGGACCTGCCTTCATTTGCTAGGGTGTAAACACTAAACCAAATAAAAAATAAACCAATAAGCGATTTATCAAACGTAAAATGCATAGAATAAGGAATAGCATCGTTAGTTAAGTAATAATGGGTGATAGGATGCCAATTATGAATACTGGGCATGCCGTATAATACAATTGTTAGGCTCGCCGCCAAGGTGACAATAAAAGCACTTCTTCTTACCCATTTTTTCTTTGACTGATAGCTTAAGTAGAATACGCCGCCAAATAACCCAATTAACATCAAGCCTAACAGTTGAATGTGGCCTGCAATCACACCCAAAATAAGCGCAGACAAAAACACCCCAAAACGCGCATAATAATTTTTAAATAGATACATCGTCATAAAGCAAACGGTGAGTAAGACATAAGCACTGAGGGTAATATGATTTTGAAAGAGAAACTGATAACTCATCATAACTTTATACCTAGTTGCCTTAACTCCTCCATGGCTTGATTGGCATCTTTAAACAAAATGCCTTGCATCCCCATGTTTCTTGCCCCTTCAATATTTTTTTCTAAATCATCTAAAAATACCGTTTCCTCGGGCGTTAACTGGTAAGTGGATAAGAGATGATGAAAAATCTCTTTTGACGGCTTTAAATGCCCCACGCTGGCCGAAACAACCACGCCTTTAAATAACGGCCAAAAATCATAGCGCGCAGTTAAATGCGCCATGATTTCATGGGTATTATCCGTTAAGGCATAAAGCGGATATTGATTGTGATGTAATCTTTGTAGTAGCTCAAAACTACCCGGAAGTGGAGTAAGCGAATTTTTAGTAAATTCCGCCATATGTTGTAAGTGTGACAATTCAAGATTAAGTCTTTTTTGATATTCTTTGAGCGCCTGGGCCTCTGTAATCCGCCCTAGGTTTAGATCTAACCACGTTTGATGCTTGAAGATCCCATTAATTAACAAGTCGTGATCAGGATGATGAGGAAAGACATTGGCAACAATATGCGCAGGATCGTACCGAACTAAGACATTTCCAACGTCAAAGACAACATTTTTAACTTTCATGAATCCCTTCTCATTGATCCTTTTTTAAGCCCCTCACCCGGACTGCGTCCACCCTCTCCCCAAGGGGAGAGGGGACAAGAAAAGAAGGCTCGGGTTCTCTTCCCAACGCTTTTCGCCATATAAAAATACCCTCTTTGAGGGTATTTTTATATGGCCAAGAGGGAGGGATTGTTTCGCCATTCACTTCGTTCACGGCTCACCCTGCGGGCGCCGTCGCATGCTCCGGCGACCAAAAATGCTCGCTAGATGCTTCGCATCTTTGCGCTCTCATTTTTGTCGACCCTCTCCTCGGGTTCTCTTCCCAACGCTTTTCGCCATATAAAAATACCCTCTTTGAGGGTATTTTTATATGGCGGAGAGGGAGGGATTCGAACCCTCGGTACCCGCAAAGGTACAACGGTTTTCGAGACCGTCCTATTCAGCCTCTCTAGCACCTCTCCAATATTTTCTTCTCAACTGACTTTTATACTTCGTTATCTTCGTTTATGCCTGACAGTCATGTACTGAGATGTACACTCCTGTCATTTCTAAACTCGATGCCTCGTCTAAAAGCCATTTGCTCGAAAATTTATACACAACTGACTTCCATGTTGCGTTCTCTTCGCCTTACCTAAAAATAAAATGCTCGAATAATTTTGCATTCTACCTTGCCTAAAGAGAAAGTAATGATCGCCCGACATAATACGGGACTTTTTAGCCCTTTGCACGTTATAGTAGTATCGCTTAAAAGCAAATAGGGTGTTTAAAAACTAACTTATAACGGTGTCAGGTATGACAAAGCCAGTCGTCATTGTTGAGCTTAATGAATTCAATACAGATTTGCTATTTCA
>CAZHSJ010000213.1:0-4546 GCA_964535225.1 Uncultured Candidatus Berkiella sp.
CTGAGCTTTTCTTTAGCTCATCATTAAGCTCGTTCAGGACTTTTTCTGGTATTTTCATACCTTTTAGAACGTCCTCAATTTGGGAGAGTATTTTTTCCTCATTTAAGTGATGGCAATAAGCGCATTCACCTTGGCTTTTTGTTGGCCTCATATAAACATATTTACTCTTTTTAATTTCAGGGCTATAGCTGCAACCGCAATGCTGGCATTTTAGCAGCCCTTTTAAGATAAATAGCCTTTCAGTGCGTTTATATTTAGTTTTTTTCCTCCCAGTCCTCACATTCTTGCATTCGTCAAATATTTCTCTAGATACTAAAATCGGGTGAACATGCTTGTATAACAGCCCTTTATATTGCATATAGCCATAGTAGAAAGGGTTCTTTAGTATCAGCTCAACCTGGCTTTTATGTATACGGTTGTCTTTCTTGCTAGTAAGACCTTTTTGGTTCATGAGGTCACATAGCTCACTCATTGAATACATACCACTGGCATATAGCTTAAACAATTCTGTTACTAAATGCCCTCTCTCAGGGTCAATATACACATCAACCTTTTCCTTTTTCTTATCAAAACGTGGTTTATTTAGATAGCCAAGAGGCGAATCACCAAGGATTGTGCCTTCGTCCAGTTTCTTTTTCGCGCTTCTCTTCACGTTATCGGAAATTTTGTTGCGGTAGTCGTTGGCAAGCAGAACATCAAGGTTTTTTCTGAATTTATCCGAGCTGTCCATATCTCTATGCTCAATAAACTCGCTCTTAATATAGTGAATTTCAATTTTGTCATGCTTGATGAGCTTTTGTAGCTCCAGATATTGCTCATCAAAATCTCTTTGTAGCCTGTCCACACAATAGCAAAGTACAATAGTTTTTTCTTTTTGTTTTCTGACAAACTCAACCATCTTAGCAAATTCGGGTCTACCGCTCGCCGTTGAGCTTTCAACCACCCTAAATTGTTCTATAACCTTGTGGTTTTTCTTTATGGCATACTCAAAGCAGCTTTGGATTTGAGCATCCAGCGAGTGGCCATCCTCTTGGTCTTTGGATGATACACGAGCAAATATTACGGCTTTCATGGGTTATATCTTTAATATTTAATTAAAGCCTCAAAAATTTTGTTGACCGTTTCCTCATCACTCATTTGAGAAACTATATACTGATATTTAGGATTATTCTTTAGTTTTTGTGCTTTTGTGAGTTTCTCGACATCTAGTTCTTCAATTATCTTATCTTTCCTATGCTCATGAACTGAGTAATAGCTATTCAAAGTAGTCTCGAGGCTTTTATGCGACATATTCTGGCTAACAGCCTTTAACTGCTCGGCGGTTAAGTCGAGGCTCATAAATAAAGCTATAAGTGAGTTACGTATAGTATGCGGTGTGTAGTGACCAAGGTTTGCGTTTTCAAGTTGCTTGGTTAATTCCTCATTAACTATGGAGGTAGTTTTGACAAATTCTTTTATAAAACCACTATTTTTAAACTGGAAGCTGCTATCTGATGTAACCTGTACCCTAGGAAATATAGGGTCTTTATTACTAAAGCCATAATCCATCCTCAGCATTTGCACCCAGTCAATGAGTATTTGCTTTATCTCAGGTCTGAATTTCAGAAGGTTGGTTTTATTAGATGATGAAAATTTAGTATTCACATGTGTTGCATCCTGAAAAATATAGTCGCGCTCAAAATTAATATCACCAATAGTTAGAGAAATCAGCGCATCAACCCTAATACCTGTTAGTAGCAGGCAAGCAAGCATAGCCCGCCCTCTCAGCTCTATATTAGTTTTTGGCTCAAGCATTAAAATTAAATCTTGCCATTTTGAAGCATCTAAATAATCTTTAGGCTTAGTCCTTTTCGCCTTCTCTTGGTCTTTTAGTGATAGTTGAAGGGTTTTAATATCGTCATAACATAGTTTCTTGTAACCATTTTGTTCTTTTAGCCACAAAAAAAACTCCCTGACATAGGTTATGGTTCTATGAGCCATTTGTGTGCTATGGCTATATTTTTCCAACAAGTATTTCTTAAATTCTTTTGCGTCATCATAGCTAAATTTCTTAAAATCCTTATGGTTATTGAACTCATCAAATACCCACATGGCATAAACTATTTTATCGCGTGTTTTTTCATTCCTACCAAATCTATGAATTATCTTATCAAAATAATCATGCTTTACCCTTTCATTGTCGGGGTAAAATTTTATCTTTCCTTGCAGCTCGAACTTAATGTTTAGCTGCGCTCTTTTTGAAGTGATTGTAGTGATGGGAGTTTTAGTAACTATTAAACTAAATTTAGGCAACGTCTCAACCACTTGATAACCCCATGTAATAGAAACAAGAAACTCATTTGCTTTTGTTCTCATGTTCATTATTGAGCCACAGCAAGAGCATTTGCCCTGTACATGCCATATATCATCATTAAGTTTTTTAACAGTCACTTGGTCTTTATGAGCCCTTTGCTTTAGGTAACACTTAAAGCATGGCAAATCGCCATCATTACCTGTTGCCATTTTCCTTGATTGTTTCTTATGCTCTAAAAATTGCCGTGTGGTTTCATAGTGAAACATGGCTGGGGAACTATCATCTATAGGAATTAAACCTTCTTCTCTAACCCACCTGTGAATTACCGCATCATCAACACCGTATATTATTGCTAAATCCTTTGCCGTATAGACAAAGCCTTTGCGGATGCGTCTAGGGTCAAAGTTTCTGGTAGGTGTTTTTTTAGAAGGTTTCTTCGCCATAGCTTTTCACCTTCTTCATTACATCTTTAAGCTTAGCAAAAACAGCAGCCTCAATTTCTTTACTAGCTAGCTTGTTAATAGGGTGGCAAATTGTGAAACCACCTTTGGAAGGGTAAGTTAAGCGATAGCCATCGCCATTTAATTTTGAATGAATGGCAACACTAGAAATATACATTTCGCTATCTATTACAAAGCTGGCAAAGCCTATTAAACCATTATTGGGTTTAACCAAATCAATTTGCACTTCCGAGATTTTCATTTTTAAGCTCATTACTTTTTTCATGAGCCAGTCTTGTATCAACCTCTTGTAGAACTTTAAAAAGGCTCACAAGGTAATAAGCGGCGTGATTTGCTTCCGCTTCCGTCATATCTTCGTATAGTTCTTTTATTGAGTTTGATAAATTTGACATGGTTCATAATTTTTAAGTTATGAGCCAATTATGTTCAGGAATCTAATAGATAGATAACCATGCACTAGTGATCATTTATACCCACTAGTGCGTATATAGACGATCATGCATTTTCTAGTTTTAATGTTCTTTGAAAGCCTTATAAGAAACATTACACCAACCATAGAAGGTGGGTTTTTTCCAATCGTTGCCTGAAAATTTGTGATTTTTGTATGAGGGAAAAGATGTTAATAAATCAATATGATTTTTTTCAATTACACTGGCAATTTCATTACATAGTTGGCTTGCGGAGGAATAAGATTTTTTGTTGAGTGCTACCTTACAAAGTTCCTCAACTTTATCTCTTAGAGGTTTATAGGCTTGGTATGAGTTCTCGCCGCCTTTGCGTTTTTCTTGAGTATAGCGGCTTTCTCCATACTCCAATCCCTCAAACCCTATCACTACATCGTCAAGGTCAAAAGATGATTGTAGATCTTCAAGGAAAGCATGTACCTCAACAATCTTGCAGTCATGCACTTCTTTATTCTTAATATATTTCAACTGCTCTGACTGCTTATCATTAAAATTCATAACAATATAAATGCTGCGCTCTGCTTTACCCTCATTATAAAGGCTGTGCTGCTTATTATATGTTCTTTGCAAGCCAGCAAAATTATCAGAATGCTTTATTTGAACAGTTACACTGCATTTTTTCGATACTGAAAATACGTAATTTACTTGCTTGGTTTCTTTGTTAAAATACCTATCAACACTTATATTGCTATCCTGTGCTACTAACCAACTATTGCTAACCATATAAAAAAGCATTTGCGAGTATAGCTCGTTAACATGCTTTAATTCTGAACCGTGTTTAGTCCAGAAAATGCGCCATAATTCTTGACTTTCTATCAGGTCTTTAAACTGAGCGATAATTTCCTCAACCGCCTGAAACAAAATATCTTGTTTTTCGCCTACAGATTTAATTTTGTTAAATACCTGAGAAGTAATAAATTTCTTACTATCCTCAAGCCACCTACGCAAACCCTGATAATCCTGTTCAATGTCATAATGCTCAAGGCTGCTCTCCTGTAATGTCCTTAACACTAAAAAAAAGAAGTCTTTATCGTTTTTTATAAGTTCAAGTAGAGATTCTTTCCTTTGGGCTTTGTTAGCCTCAAACCAAGTATCGCCGATATGCTGATTTATTCCATCCCTTAAATCTCTATTAACTCCAGCAATTTTTGTAATCCAATCATCAAAATTATCTGCCATTGGCAAATTTGATAAAATATCAGAAGGTAAAAGCTTGATATGGCATTTATGATATGGATTATAAGCCAGCATATAGCTTGTTTTGTTCTTTGTCATATAGTGGTGAGTGCCTTTCACCCCTAGCTTTTCCATAGCATCTAAGGTGTATT
>CAZHSJ010000214.1:0-4514 GCA_964535225.1 Uncultured Candidatus Berkiella sp.
GGTATTGCTATCATCATTGGCCGTTGGGGCATCATTTACCCCGGTAATGGTTATTGTTAAATTTGCAGTGCTGGTTAAGCCTTCTGCATCTCGCATTGTGTAAGCGATAACATCCGTTGTAGACTCGCCTTGGGCTAAATAATTAAAGGCAACACGCGAGTCATAACTATAAGCACCATCGGCGTTTAATTGAAAAGTGGCGCCACTGGGAAGCACAATACTGTTACCCACATCGTTGGCAACCCCGTTGACTTTACCCACCACTTTGGTATCCCCAGCGTTGGGATCGGTATCATTGGCTAACACCCCGCTTGCGGCATTAACATTCAGCACCGTGTCTTCATTTGTACTGCCAGTATCATCGTTTGCTGTGGGCGCTTGGTTTAAGTTAATGGTAATAGTTAATTGTGAACTTGAGGTGGTAGGTGAATCGGCGTCGGTTAACTGATAGCTAATAATATCTTGCACTTGAAGTAAAGCATCATTAACCAGCACCGTTTTAGCACCATCAAGGGAATAAATATAATCTCCCACTTGGTGCCCTAATTGAGCGGTTGTGTAAACAACAATGCTACCGTAGGTAGTGCCTACAGAAATAATGCCGTTAACGGTGCCATCTAGATCTGCCCCATCAGCAATATTATTAATTTTGGTAATCGTTGCGCCATCCGCTCCTAACAATGAAACCCCAAAACCGTCATCATCTGTAATAAGATTACCCGTTTTAGTCTCAGCTGAATTAACGAAATAGGCCGTTTCCTGCGCATCCGTCAGCTTTGCATTGGCAACCGGTTTGTCATCTAAAATTGTAATGGTGAGGGTTGCACTGGCGCTATCACCATCATTATCTAAGAATTCATAAGTAAAAATATCTTGCGCTTGTGCGAATGAGGTATGGGGATCGTGGGTATTATCAAAAGGCTGATTCAGCGTATAGCTATAGTTACCCGTAATACGGTTCACAACAAGTTCATTGCCTTGAGGCGTTGTCAGGGTGAGGGTTGTTTTTGTCGCTATAACTGTTTCCCCAATTCCCCCCATATTAATATCAAAAACCGTGCCACCATCTGGTCCAATGCGATTTTTTGCAAAGGTTGGATCTGAAAAGAGATCGCCACTTAAAATAAGGGCTTTATTGGTTTGATTTGAACCCATTGCGTTAATGTCGGCTTCTGTGATCACCAACGTGCCTGTTTGATTGGTAGCAACAGGAATATCGTCGATAATTTCAATATCAATTTTACCCACATTAGGGCCACTATTATTACTTAAACTATACAGAAAGTGATCGGTAATGACTTTATGACCCGATTCAACGACAACATCTAGCCCAGGCGTATTTAACTTATGAGGGAGTGCATGATTAAATTCATAAACAAAATCGCCAATCCAGTTTTCAGCATTACTCGTTGTGTATAAAGTAAATGTATTACCTTCAGGGGTGGTTAATATCACTCTATCTGGGAAGGTGCGATTTTCAGATGAACCAGATCGACTATTGGCGCCAAAATAAGCATTTAAATAAATACCACCCATCGCACCTTCATGAAAAACATTACCGGTGAACACAATCCCCTGCTGTGTGTTTAATAATATTTCTGTATTTAAACCACCTGTAAATTGACTATTAACCAAAATACTGGGTGTAGTGGGGATCCCAGGCATGGCAGCCACAGGAGGTGGAGATAAAAGTGCCGGAACAGGATAAGGGGCGGGTTGAATAAGCGCAATGGTAAACAACTGCATTTTAGGTTGATTTAATCTAAAAGAATTATCATTCTCTTGTGATAGATCTTTTGCGCTTGAAATATGTAAGGATTCCACACGGCTAGTGGTGTTCATTTGATTTACTTTGATCTCTTTTCTTGCCATTTCCACTGGCATGTTCATGAGATCTTCAAACTTAAGTTCAAAAAAATTATCTGAGTCACTTGGCTTTTTTTCGTTAGGTAATGATTCCATTAAAGCCATAAATTCTGACTCATTCAGAGAAACATATTTTTTGAGAGCGTCATTAAAAGGCGTAAACAGCGCTTGAAAATCAAGCCCTGGCTCATCTTTAGTCACCGGTGCGTCTTTGAGGGATAAGAGTAACTTTTCCTCATCGATTAAAAGGGGCTCTTCAACCATATCATCCTTGATGGGCTGCTGTTTAAATCTGAGGTATTTTAATATTACAAATCGTTTTCTTAGATACTCAACTTACATTAATGGATATATTTACTTAAAGCAGTGGGAAGCGTCGTAATATCGTTTTCTTGAATATCAATACTTCGAAGATGCGCTAGTTGGTTTAGGGCTTCGGGTAGTTCTTTTAGATGATTATGGCGCAAATGCAACTCTTCTAGGTCCCTTATTTGTGCAATTTCAGCGGGAATAGATTCTATCTCGTTATAATCTAAATTAATATTATGCAGCGAACGTAATAATCCAATTTCCGGCGGCAAAGTATGTAGCGCACAATGATTTAAATCTAATTTCTCCAACGTTAACAAAAAACCAATTTCCGGTGGCAAACTGGTAAGATAATTGTAACGCCCATCGATGGTGATTGATCTTAAAATGCTTAGCTTGTTTAAATGTAGCTTGAAAAACAAACTCGTTAAGCGCGTAAGATATTTAAATTCAACCTCATTATCTTCAACGGCATTTAAAAAAGCCATGGCAATATAGGTATTTATTTTAGTTAAACTCATATCCATTTCAATTAAATCATCTACATCAGCAAGGGCGTTGCTAAGCATCAGCTCCATCGCAATAAATTGATTTTCAATGCTTAAGCGGTTTGAGGTAACTTCTTGTAAAATAGCCGCTTTATTCATTTTAAGAAAATTAAATTCTGTTATTAAATTTTCCTTTGTAACTCGCTTAAGATATTGATCCGGGGTCATACAACAACCTCAACCCACTGTTAGAATATCTTCAGGTTAAAGGATTATGAAGTTGAGGTAAATGCAACTTTGGTATGATATTTTAGTGTAAATACAGTAAATTATAAGGTTTATTCAAGGTGAGGTGTTACAAACTGCGCTTCAAGATGTGCAACTTGCACTAAATTAAGGCCATGTGATGCGTTGCTAGCACTATCTGGTGCGGCTTGTGCGCTCAACATAGGCGGCGAGGCCACTGTTGTTGGCAATGCCGAAAAATCAATTCCGTTACTAGCGGGTAAAACATCGCTTGAGCTGATAGGCACACTCTTAGGCCCAACACCAAACCCCACATCGGCAACTTGATAGGCCTTACCATCGGCCATTTGCATGCTGCTTGAGCCAAATATTAAATTACCATTTTGCAAATAAGCATTATTGTCTGAAGTTAAGGAAATATTAACAATGCCCATGTCTGTGAGAGATTCAAATTTACCGTCTGATTTTAACACGCCAAAATCATCATATTTATCATCACCTTGATCTAAAATACCATTGAAGTTACTATCAAATGCAATTAAGCCTTGTAAGTCTGTTTTTGCACCCGGGGTGTAAGAGACAAAGGATATTTGATTAAGATTACTTAATATTCCATTGCCATTAATATCATACATTAATACGCCATCACCCTCACCAATCCACCCGACTGATTGTTGATTTTGCGTGCCTGAAATATCTCCTAATGTCATACCCGATTCTTTGGCTGATAATAGATGTATACCATCGCCGTTTAAATCAAGCACAACTGGGGCAACCACATTAATGGTGGTTGTTAAGGTATTACTGACTGCAGAGCTGCTGTCTGTTGCAGTCCATTCAACATTACGATCAGAATTAGATTTGTTTGTAGTATCAAATTGTATATTTTGCAATACGGATTGATAATTCGCCAAGGTATCTGATCCGGATAAAGTGATACTTTCTGAATTATTACCAGTTAGGGTGATCCCTGAAGGCAATGTGCCCGTAAATTGTAAAATATCACCCGTTTTATCGTTGGTAATTTCTATAGTCGCACTTAATAGATTCGTACTGTCTATATCGGTCACGGCAATAACGCTATTCACCGTCACTGGTGTGCCATTACTTATATCAAATGATGGGGTATTTGTACCACTTAATAAAGGTGCATCATTGCTTGCTGTTACATTAATGGTTATGGTGTTGGCGCTTTGATCGGTATCAACCCCACCATTTAATGTGCCGCCGTTATCTTTTACTTGGAAGGTGAAATTGGCATAATTCGTCCCATTCGCATTTGCAACGGGTGTAAAGACAAGTTTATTCGAGGTAATATCACCTACAGCGATAGATTGACCCGCCGTTACTGCCAGGGCATTCAGTGTTAAGGAACCTGCCAGCGGTATTGTTGTAATAATCACCGCATCAAGATTATTTGACGGTGAAGGATCATTTGGATCACTAAAACCAAAATCGCTGGTGCTAAATGTATAAGAACTATCTTCTGCAAAGGTAACGGTTTTATCATCGCCTTGAGGTGCATCATTAACTAATGTTACGTCAATTCTCATCTTATTAGACGTTTGATCTAAGTCTACCCCACCATTTGCCGTGCCACCATCA
>CAZHSJ010000215.1:0-4495 GCA_964535225.1 Uncultured Candidatus Berkiella sp.
TCTATCAGCTAATTTTTCAACAAATCGTTGCTTTTTCTCGTGGGCTATTAAAGGGAGCTGGTAGGATATTTGCTTTACTGCTTCAAAGGAGGCTTTCATAAATTACTCTGCTCTTCAAACAACGCTATTTTATTATAATGAATAAATACTTTTTGTCCGCGCTTACCTATTACCTCGGTAAGTTGCGCTGAATCATACCCTGCAACACCAACTCCGAGTTTGCGCCCATTTTCATCACGAATGGAAATAAGATCACCTTTGGTAAAATCTCCTTCAAAGGAAACTATGCCCACCGGTAATAAGCTTACTGCTTTTTCTCTTTTTGCAAAAATAGTGCTTATTCCTTCATTGATAATCACAAACGGCATTTTGGTTGAATAGGTATGTGCTAACCAACGTTTAATGCCTTTATCTTGTTTATAGGGTAAAATTCTGGTTCCTATCGCTTCTTCATTAACGATTCTGAGCAGCACCTCTTTAATCCTTGCATTTGCGATATGGGTTTGAATTCCAAAATGCGCGGCTTTTCTGCTTGAGGCTAGTTTACTTAACATCCCACCTCGACCATACATCGTTTTATCACTAGAAATTTCAGGCCACGACGCTTTATCATTGATATCTAACACCGAAATAAGTTTTGCTCCCTCCAGATTTGGGCTTTTATCATAAACGCCATCGATGCTGGTTAAAATAATTAAGTTTTTTACATGCATTTGAATTGCAATTAATGCACTGAGCTCATCGTTATCGGTAAACATCAATTCATTGATGGAGGTAACATCATTCTCATTAACAATTGGCAACACATTATCGTTTTTAAAAAGGCCATAAAGCAAATTATAGGTATTTAAATAATGGTTACGTTGTCTGAAATCTTCTTTGGTTAAAAGAATTTGGGCGCCAATAACGCCATATTTTTTGAGAATGCTATTATAAATTTCAATCAGCTTAGCTTGACCAATACTGGCCAGTATTTGCTTGTGCACGATGACATTTTGATATTTAAGATGCGTATTTTTGGTGTTACTGCGCCCTGTTGCCACCGCACCAGAGGATACTAAAATAACTTGATAGCCTTGTTCTTTGAGTGTCATGATTTGGGCAATGATAGCTTCAAGTTGAGCAATATCTAGCTCTCCTTGCTCATTTAAAATCGTCTGGCTCCCCAGCTTTACAACAATTCTCTTAGCACTCATGATTACCCAATATCAGGATTATCAGTAGCCCAGTTAAAGTGGCGTTGATATTGTGGCCACTCTTTATCTGGTATAACACTAAACTGAACGCCATGAGGCTCAAACTGATCAGGAAAGCTCAATTCGCCTGCTAATTCTTGAAGGTGACGAAACTTGAAGCCTAAACCATCGGCACGGGTTGAATCGACATATTTAACTGGCAATTGAATTTCTCTATCACCAATTCGCCCCAAAATAACCATCCGCACAGCCCCTTGGGCAAATTTTTCTGGTGAGGATTCTTTAGAGAGCACAATCAGGTAACGGTATGCATTGGGAACATCACTTGCAAAAACTTGAAAAGATTTTATCTCAATACCCTTGCCACCCTGGTGAGACTTCGCCAAGGTTTGATAAAGCGACATATCTCGATTCAATTCCGTATTTTTTTGCTCTAATAGCGCTAATTGCTCGCCTAAATTTTTTTGCGCTTGTGTTTGAATTTCATATTTACGTTTCGTGCCAATGAGTTCTTTTTGCAACAAGGTATTTTCTTGTTGTAAGGCCTCAATCAGTGCCGGGGGATTGTCCGCAGTAGACGCTTGAGGTTGCGACAGCTTGGCGCCAAAAAATCCAGCATTGTAACTAACAAACAATACTAAAGAAATTATGCCAAATAGCGTTCCCAGGGTAACGCGCTTTTTTGGGCGGTGATACAACAACTTGGTAACAGTGCTTTCCTTAGTCACGCATTTATCCTTTGTATTTCATTTCCCATCATAATCATTACAATAGCACTAATTTTTTTAAATGAGATCAAAGTATGATGCTACTTTGGCTTAAAGCCTTTCATATCATCGCCATGGTTGCCTGGTTTGCTGGTTTGTTTTACCTGCCCAGACTATTTGTTTACCACGCTGACTTAAAACAAGCAAGCTCTGAAGACTATCTTCGTTTCTGTACGATGGAGCGCCGGTTGTTTTACGGGATTATGACTCCAAGCGCCCTAGTCACCTTATTCTTGGGCGTGGGGCTGGTTCATATGATGGGCCTTTCTTTTAGCGAGCCGCCGCAGTGGCTATTTTGGAAGTTGATTTTAGTGGCATTATTGGTGCTTTACCATCTTTACTGTGGTGTTTTACTTAGCAACTTCAAAAAAGGTAAAAACACCCACAATGCCTTTTTTTATAGAATATTTAATGAGATCACCGTATTTATACTAATAGGCGTTGTGCTCTTGGTTGTGATCAAACCAACCTAATTAGATCTCTACCATTTCAAAGTCATCCTTCATCGCACCGCAATCAGGGCAGCGCCAAGTGATGGGGATCTCATCCCATGTGGTTCCTGCTTTGATGCCTTCTTGTGGACTGCCTAGGGCTTCATCATAAATAAAGCCACATAACAAACACATATACCGCTTCATTGTGATCTTACTGTCCTTCTCTGTCTGAGGCGCGTTTTGCATAGCTCTTGTCCGCTTCAAAATAAATGGAATGTGATAATATACCATCCTTTACGTATTAGGGAGTCTTTTGTGTCGCAGTCTAGAGCAATTTTCGACAGAGCTTTAAAGACCATTCCAGGTGGGGTCAACTCACCGGTACGCGCATTTAATGGGGTTGGTGGAGATCCGGTATTTTTTAAACGCGCACAAGGCCCCTATCTATTTGATGTAGATAATAACCGCTATATCGATTATATGCTTTCTTGGGGCCCCATGATTTTAGGCCACCAGGATAACGACGTATTAAACAGCGTGGAAAGTGCGCTTAAAGATGCCATGTCCTTTGGTGCTCCAACTTTACTTGAAGTGGAATTAGCTGAATTTATTTGCGAGCATATTCCCTCGATTGAGCAGATCCGTATGGTTTGCTCAGGCTCAGAAGCCACCATGACCGCACTGCGTTTGGCTCGTGGTTACACTGGCAAAGATATGATTGTGAAGTTTGAAGGCTGCTACCACGGCCACAGCGATAGTTTACTGATTAAAGCAGGCTCAGGCGCACTGACCTTAGGGCAGCCCAGTTCACCAGGGGTGCCTGCAGATATTGCTAAACATACGTTGAATCTTGAATTTAATAATAGTGATGCTCTTATCAAAGCCTTTGCAGAACATGGTGATAAAATTGCCGCCGTGATTGTAGAGCCCGTTGCAGGTAATATGGGGTGCGTTCCACCTAACCCTACCTTCTTGCAAACGTTACGTACCGTTTGTGATAACCACCATGCCGTGTTGATTTTTGATGAAGTGATTACCGGCTTTAGGGTGGCTTTTGGTGGCGCGCAAAAGGTATATAACATTACGCCAGACATTACGACCTTTGGTAAAATCATAGGTGGGGGCATGCCCGTTGCTGCCTTAGGCGGCAAAAAAGCCATTATGTCGCATTTAGCGCCTGTTGGGCCAGTTTACCAAGCAGGTACCCTTGCTGGTAACCCCGTTGCCATGGCTGCAGGGCTTGCTACCTTAACCAAACTTAAAGCACCTGGCTTTTACGATAAAATTCAGCAAAAAACCGACATACTTGTTCATGGGTTTACCGAGCTTGCACAAAAACACGGCATTCCCTTAAAGATTAACTCAGTTTGCGGTATGTTTACTTTATTCTTT
This sequence comes from Uncultured Candidatus Berkiella sp., assembly GCA_964535225.1. Lineage (GTDB taxonomy): Bacteria > Pseudomonadota > Gammaproteobacteria > Berkiellales > Berkiellaceae > Berkiella. Next base: position 3,790 of record CAZHSJ010000215.1, read on the forward strand.
AATGATAAACCCGTAATGTGTTTTTCAGATGTCATGAGATCTAATGTCGATAGGTTCAAACACTTTTTCCATGGCATGCTAAAACAGGGCATTTACTTTGGGCCATCGGCCTTTGAAAGCGCCTTTGTTTCTATCGCCCATACCGAGGAAACCACCGCATACACCTTAGACGCAGCAGATAAAGTATTTGCGACGTTAAAAAATGTCTAACATCCTACTCACTGCTTTGCAAAACCCCGCGCTTTACCCTCATCCGGTAAAGCGCTTTGAAACAATTGAAACGCATCTTTCCTGGGTCTTACTCACTGGGGACTATGCTTACAAAATTAAAAAACCATTAAATCTTGGGTTTCAAGATTTTACGACACTTGAAAAAAGAAAACATTATTGTGAATTAGAAGTTGCGCTTAACAAACGCCTCGCACCAGATATTTATATTGAAGTGTTGGCTATTACCGGCTCTGAAAATAACCCCACCCTAAATGGCACCGGGGGCGTCATTGAGTATGCGGTTAAAATGAACCAATTTGACCAGCATGCGCTTCTTTCGAATGTGGTTAAGCAAAATAAACTCAACGCCGCTATTGTCGAAGATATTGCTAAACAAACGGCCCAGTTTCATCAAGGTGCGCAAATCTGTGATGCTTCAAGCGACTTTGGCAGTGCCCAGGTGGTTTATGAACCCATCAAAGATAATTTTACAGCA
>CAZHSJ010000216.1:0-4487 GCA_964535225.1 Uncultured Candidatus Berkiella sp.
GCCCCAACCACTGCGGTGCTATCGGCTCCATGAGCAAGAATGGAATTTACATTTTGCAACGTGATCCCCCCAATCGCGACGAGCTCCGTATCAACCAATTTTCGCCAAAGTGATAATCCCTCATAGCCCTGGGGTGCAAAAGTCATTGGCTTGGTGGTGGTTTGAAATATCGGCCCAAGGGCAATGTAAGAAGGTTGCACTGCCTTTGCTACTGCTAATTCACTTAAACTGTGTGTGCTTATGCCTAAACGTAAACCTGCCTCACGAATCGCCGAAAGATCAGCATTCATCAGATCCTCTTGCCCTAAATGTACGCCATAGGCTTTTAAGTCTATAGCACTTTGCCAATCATCATTAATAAATAATTGACAATCTTTGTTCTTAGTTAATTCAATTGCCTTTTTATAGCATTGTGTTTTGTCTTGTACAGACTTAATCCGTAATTGAAAACTGCTTACCTGCCAGGTGAGTAATTTTTTCAACCAAGCGATATCATTGATAATGGTATAAAAGCCTAACGAATTTTTTAGCGCTGCAAAAGCGAAACGCTGCTGACCCGCTTCATAGGTTTGCGTTATCCAGGGTAAAAAACGAGATTGATATTCAATAGTCTTTAGCGGTGTTTGATCACTTAAGGCTTGCTGGATCACCATTTTAGCAAACACTAAAGCGTCTTTTACGTTACTATTTTTGGTAAGAAAAGCGGCAAGGGCTGCGCTAAAAACACACCCCCCTCCATGTAATGTGGGAACTTTAAGCCTGTTAGCGGTAATCCAACAATGCGATTTTCCATCACACCAAATGTCTTGCGCAAAGGGTCCAAGTAAATGTCCGCCTTTGATAATCACTTGTTGCACACCTAAAGCACAAAGCTGATAAGCCGCAACTTGCATTTCTTGTTGCGTGTTAATTGGCATTTCACATAAAACCGCAGCTTCATCCCTATTAGGCGTTAAGACTGAAACACGTTGTAGCCACCCTGCTTTAAGAGCGGCCACCGTATTGGGCAACATCAATTCTTTCCCACTGGTTGCCTTTATCACCGGATCATAAACCACAAAACCCGGAAAATCTTGCAGATGATGTAAAAGGCATTGCACGATCTCAGGGGTGGGAATTAAACCCACTTTAATTACCTTTGGCCAACCTAATGATTTAAGTTTTAATATCTGCTCGCTTAAAACATCTGTAGATACTGCCTCAACAATACCTACCTCATGCGTGGTTTGTGCACTGATAGCGGTAATTAACGCATGACTGTTTACGCCATAAGCGCTAAAGACACGCTCATCAGCAAAGACACCTGCACACAATTGCGGATCAAACCCAGCAATGGTCCATACGGGTGCGTTCATGCTAAATATTTGCGCGTTTCAAGTAAGGATAAAGCTAATTTGCCTGCTTCTTGACCTGACAATAACATGCCCCCAAAAGTGGGCCCCATACGCGGTAAGCCAAATTTTTCCGACACGGCCATGCCGGTAATCACTAAATTGGGAAAAATTTCGCCTGTGTGCTCTACAATGGATTTTTCAGAGCTTTCTACCCATAACGGCCCCATGCCCTTAGCTTCTATCAAGTTACGTTTGGTCAGTAACCGACAAATTATCGCATCATGCCCTGTGGCATCTATCACTAATTTTGATTCTAAAATAATGGGATCAAGACAAGTAATCATTTTGGGTAAAGTGGTAACCGGCGTCCAGTTAATGACTAACCCTTTAAGCACTTTATCTTTAATCATCACATCTTCAACAATAGTCATGTTTAAAAAAGTTACCCCGGCTTCACAGGCCCCCCGAATTAATCCTGAAGCAAAATAAGGGGAATCTGCTACAAACAAGCCTTTTTCAACTTCTTTATAAGGAATAGATAACTCATCCAAAAACTGTTGTGCAGGCGCGCGCAACGTGACTTTATTCATCAGATAACCGCCTATCCACATGCCACCACCTAAGTAATTATTACGCTCAATAATAGTAACTTGGTAACCTTGCTTGGCTAAAATTCTGCCCGCTACTAACCCTGATGGCCCTGCGCCAGCAATCAACACATCCGACTCTATCGCTTTATCCAGCTGTTTAAAATATTCACGAACAAGCGCACGGCTGATGGTTTTTTCATCTACTTGAGAAAACATAATTTACTCCGAATAATTTTTTATAGTGCAGGTAAAAACTGATTGGTATACATCAAGGAATTGTCATTTTGACTCGCTATGCCCAATTGCTTTGCATAAAAGGCCACTTTTTGCCAATCTCTCTCTACATTCTGTAAACTCTTTGAGAAAAAGGGCAACATTGCGGAAAAGATTTTTGTGTACAAAGGACTATCAAAACAAGATTTTGCTTTACGTAAAATTGCGAGGGCCTCACTTGGCAATTCACGAGTAACCTCCATCCCCAGATGCGTTGCCGCCATAAAGTCGCCAAAAAGCGCTTTTTCCTTTTCAATAAAATCTTCATGGGTAATAAATAAAATAGAGCAAAAGCAACAACAACCCAAATGCGCCAAGCGATCAATTCTGAGCAATTGCGTCTCTTTACCTTGTTCTTCAATCTCAATTTGCTGAAAACAGGATAAGCCAATCGCGGCATCGACTTTATCTGATAAAATGGCAGACGTTGCTTCCATACCAATCCGATGGGTACTGTATTCGGATGTGTCCAGGTTAGCGGTTCTGGCAAGCTCATCTATCATCACTTTGCCAAACTCTCCCACGTACCCAAGGCGTTTACCCTTAAAGTCTTGTACGCTATTTAGTTTTTTTTCTTTTAGAGAGATAAGCCCTGTTGGCGGCTCATCGAGCAATGTTCCAATAGATGTTAAATTAAAACCACGATTTCTCGCAGCATAACAATGCACCATAGCTTTTAGGCCAAGGGTAATCTGTTTTTGCCCAATTATTTTCGTAACATCACTGGGATCGGTTGGTTCTAATATAGATAATTCAATGCCATGTTGTTGATAAAACCCCATTTCTTTAGCAACAATAATGGGCGTATGATATGGATTTAAAGCCCAATTTAATAATAGAGACACTCTCATCGCTTTTTCCTTTGAGTAAAGAAATCTCAAGCCGCTAAATGCGACAAAAATTTGTAAATTTAAAAAATAATGTAGTCTTCGAAATTGCGTTTTAGGCGAGGCGTCAAACCCCGAGCAACCGGAGTGTACATACAAGTACATGAGGATTGCGAGGTGGCGAACACAACAAAGCCTAAAACTCAAGTGCGAAGACTATATTAGGGAGGCTGATTTAGCCCAAAAATAAAGAGGAAATGGCGGAAAATAGCTGAAATGAATAGCGTGGTTTTCATAATCTCTTCCCTTCGCAGATGTTAATCAGAGCAGGTTCAACGGGTGTTTCTCAGCGTTTTATTAAAACGCACCCCGGAGTCAGAGCAGATTCTATGCCATCAGCATGCCGTTGTAAAGTAGCGTTAAGGCTGTGATCATTCATCAACACTGGTTTTTAAAGAATGTCTCAGAAATACATACGTTCTACTCCATTCGTCATCGCGGTAAATTTAAAAATCGGATCTTACTACCAAAATCTTGAGCACGTGTTTATGGCAGGAATAGGATAATTCTTTTTGGCGCCTTTTTGGGTAAACGGCGCATGCCTTAATATGGCTTTAGTTGCGCTATTCCTATCCTAAATCATACGTATACCACCATCCAACCGAATGACTTGCGCATTAAGCATCGGATTGGTAATAATACTTCCCACCAAATGAGCAAATTCTTCGCTTGTGGCAAAACGTTTTGGAAAAAGGGTTTGGGCAATTAAATTGTCTCGCACATTTTGTGGCATATTTTGTAACATAGGTGTGTCAACAAATCCTGGCGCAATGGTCATCACGCGAATACCAAATTTGGCTAATTCTCTTGCTGCTGGCAACATTAAACCAATAATCCCTGCTTTAGAAGCACTGTAGGCTGTTTGCCCAATTTGCCCTTCAAAAGCCGCAATAGAAGCGGTGTTAATAATAATGCCGCGCTCATCATTTTCAGGTTCGCCTTGCATCATTTGTGCTGCACTTAATCGCATCACATTATACGTACCCACCAAATTAACTTTAATCACCTCTTCAAAAAAGGCGAGTTCAACCGGCCCTTCTTTGCCCACCATTCTCTTTGCCGGTGCAATACCGGCACAATTAATCGCAATCCCAAGTGGGCGTGGATGGGCGTTTTTAATTTTTTCAAACGCCGCTTTGAGCGCATCAGGTTGCGTAATGTCACAGGCAATCCCTAACCCTTTGGTTTCTTCTGCTAGCTGCATCGCAGCATTTTCGTTGCTATCAATAATAACGACTTTTGCACCTTGTTCAGCTAAATACCTACTTACCGTAGCGCCCATACCAGAGCCACCCCCTGCTACCAGGGCTACCTTATTTTGTATTTTCATTTTTGTTCCTCGGTTAAGTTCTATAACAGGAATAATTTTAGTAGTATGTTTGTACTCATAATAGGATGATTGA
>CAZHSJ010000217.1:0-4465 GCA_964535225.1 Uncultured Candidatus Berkiella sp.
AAACAATCTTGCGCCAACATTGATGACACGTAAAATACCATCACCACCACTGATAGGTCCCAATGCATCGGGAATAACACTCGGCGTAAAAGTGGCGGGCAATTCAATAGCAGGATAGACGCCACGAATATGTTTCAAAAGCCCTTGTGGTGTCGTCGCCTCATTTATTGCCGCACTTTTAACCACAAAAAGCATATCTCCTTCACCAATAGTGGCTAAAGCATAGTTTGGATTTACATTAACGTTGTATCCAACAATAATCATTTTTTTCAAGAGCTCACCCACGATGGGGCTGTCGTAGCCTAAAGCATGGGTGGTCGGTGAGGCCGCAGCAAGACCATACTTCCAGCCTATATGATCTCCTAAGACGGTAGACAGTCCCTTAGTAAATCCGACTCGAAACAGCTCCCGTTCTTGTTCACTCAGCGAATTAACGCCATTGACAGTAAAGTCTTCAGACAAGGGATAAAATGGTAAGGGATACAGAGGAACATTCGTAATGGCTTTAATACCTGCTGCTCGCCCTTGTTCAATTAATTGCTTGGGATCTGAATTGGGAGCCGTCATCCCTACCGTTGGTAATAATAAAAAAGCCACGACAGTACACAGTTGTTTCATTTTCATTTTAGTGTTACCCCCAAGACAAAACTACTTAGAAACGCTAAAAAAAACGATATTCTTTCTATATGAGACAAGCTTTTTCTATTAGAACATAAAAAAAGAAAGCTGTTGGAGATAGGTCAAGCAATCGAAACAACTTAATTCTTCAAGTTGCATCAGAAAGCTCAAAATAAGCAGTCGAAAAAGGGTTTACCTACACCCTAATGACCACTTTCTGATAGAATACCATCGCTGAATTACACATGACCTGGACTTGAGCCCAACTTAACATTACTATTTTATAAAGCTTTATTTTTTAGTGGGCCGCTTAAAGAAATGGCAAAAAATCTCTTCAAACGCTACATGCCAACACCTGAGAAAATCTTAGCCAATAAATATTTGCGGATTTTTGGCAAGCTACTTCATAATCCTAACTTATGGCATTTTAATCGACATAGCGTTGCCACGGCGGTCAGTATTGGCCTGTTTATTGCCTATATCCCTTTTCCAGGCCATATGCTGCTTGCGGCCTTTGTGGCAATTTTACTCAGAGCAAATCTTGCGGTCTCCGTTGCCTTGGTGTGGGTGGTCAACCCCATCACCATGTTCCCGATGTTTGGTTTTGCCTATAGCATTGGCGCTTTTATGCTGGGCGTTACCTTGCAAGAATTGAGTTTCTCTACGTTTGCAGTACTTCAGGAAATCTGGCAGCCGTTGATATTGGGTTGCTTTTTATGTGGTGCTTTTTTAAGCGCCGCTGGGAATGTGCTGGTAAGACTGTTTTGGCGTTATATTGTTGTTAAAAATTGGCGCAAACGTCAGCTTGGGCGGCGTGTTCGGGCGTAGATTACAGATCTTCTAACCTTTTCAAAGTGTCTGGATATTTTTTAACCATTAAAATCAAGGCAGCTGCTTGATCATTTGGCGCTGTTTGCCCTTGTTCCCATTTTTCAATACGTTTATTTTTGCCTTTCATAGTTAGTGCCCCTTCAACATTTTTTCTAGATAAAAAATCAACCTTCATTAAGGATCCCTTTCTCTAATGAAACTATCCTATCCATCCGCTTAGCCAAGGTTAAATCATGGGTTACCACAATAAAGCTGGTGCCAATTTCTTTAATTAATTGCATCATTAAATCATAAACTAAATCAGCACTTTGATTATCCAAATTCCCGGTGGGTTCATCCGCCAAAATACACCTTGGCTCTGTCACTAACGCTCTTGCAATGGCAACACGCTGGCGCTCACCGCCTGACATCGTCGCAGGCTTATGCGTTATTCTGTGACTGAGTGACACTTTATCCAAAAGGGTAAGGGCGCGTTTTTTAGCTTCATTCACCGAAACACCTTGTATGAGTAAGGGCATACAAACATTTTCAAGCGCGGTAAATTCAGGCAATAAATGATGAAACTGAAAGATGAGTCCTAATACCCGGTTGCGCAAATAACCCCTTTTACGCTCAGACAGGGCCTGTAAATTGGTATCCGCTAACACCACTTTCCCCGACGTGGGGGCCTCTAAACCACCCAACAGATTAAGCAGCGTTGTTTTGCCAGAGCCGGAACGTCCAACAATGGCAACGCTTTCCCCTGGCATAACAGAAAAATTAACGTTTTCTAAAACCGGAATAATTCTGTCCCCATCTTGATAAGTTTTTTTCAAATCATGACAAAACAAAATAGGATTTTTGTTTTCTTGAATTAACTTAGGCTTCATGTCGTAAGGCCTCCGCAGGTTGTACGTTAGCGGCACGCCATGCAGGATGAATGGTGGCCAGTAAACTTAATACCATGGCAGAAACGGCAATTAACACTACATCATTCATCTGTAAATGCGAGGGTAAGTAACTTATAAAATACACATCTGAAGATAAGAATTTAACCCTAAAGGCTCTCTCAATCGCATCCACTAAGTCACTCACATTCAATGCTAAGGCAACACCTGCGATAACCCCTAAAATAGTGCCTATCAAACCAATAATGGCGCCTTGGCAGATAAAAATTGCCATGATCTTACGCGCAGAAGCACCCAAAGCACGCAAAACACCTATGTCTGCTCGCTTGTCGGTTACCACCATCACCAAGGTAGATATCAAATTAAACACTGCAATGGCTAAAATCATGATCAAGGTAAAAAACATCATCGTTTTTTCCATTTTAACCGCACTAAAATAAGCGCTGTTGAGTAAGGTCCAATCTACAACGTTATATAAACCATGCAGCTCATCATAAATTTCTCTCGATATTCGAGGGGCGGCAAAAGGATCGGTTAAACGCAGCTGAATGCCCGTCACGCCCCCTTGGGTTTTAAACACTTTAGCAGCATCTTGTAAGTTCATAAAAACAAAGCCACTATCGTAGATGTAACCTACCTCAAAGATCCCAACAATGTTTAAGCGTTTTAATCTTGGCGCAACGCCAGCCATAGAAACCGTAACCTCAGGAATTACCAAGGTAACGGTATCGCCAACATTAACACCTAGCAGTTTAGCTAAATAAGAGCCAATAATGACATTAAAAGAACCTTCTTTCAGATCGTCCACGCTACCCGCTTTAAGGGTGCTCCTTAAGGGAAAGACGGCATCAATCGCAGCGGGATCTACGCCCTTAACGGCAATTCCGCGTACTTCTCTTCCGCGGGTTAACATACCCTGGCCATCCACATAAGGGCCTGCCGCTTCAACATCCTTGTGCTTTTCTAGCTTTTGCGCGAGCTCTGGCCAATCCTGTAGGCTCTCTCCCCAGCCGCTCACCATCACATGTGGAGTTATGCTCAATATGCGGCTTCGGATCTCTTTGGTAAACCCATTCATTACCGATAAAACGGTAATAAGAACCATGACACCTAGAGCGATGCCCAGCATAGAAACGATAGAAATAAACGTAATAAAATGATCACGCCTTTTAAAATTGGTATAACGTGCACCAATGAAGAGAAAAACCGGTCTAAACATTATTTGATTTCACTTTAAAATAGTTGCTTTATCTTACCCTAAAAGAGACCATTCCGGGGAACATTAATTGACAGTAAGATACCTCCCTGGAAGAATACCAAAGCTTAAAGACAAATTTTTAGTTATTCAACCTCATAACTTACAGGTTACATTGAAAGCGCATGATAGTTATTTTAAAACCTTCCATTGATATTCATTCTATTGAGTATCGCTTTACGCTTGATGCGCTCAAAGGTCTTTCTAATGTAGAAATCCAACATCATAGTACGCAGGGCTCTTACGATTTTATACATGAAATCTATCTTATCGGGGATACCGAGCATATCTCTATCGATAATATTGAAGCCTTACCTGGCGTTGCCAAAGTGGTAAGGATCTCAACCCAATACCAAACCTTGGGTAGAAGGCCCAATGAATTATCTGGGTTCGAATTTACCTATAATGGCGTCACCTTTTCTCAAAATAACCTCCAAGTGTTTGCCGGGTTATGCGCCGTTGATACCATGGATAATGTTGAGGCGATGATGAAGTCGCTCCATCGCTATGGCTTAACCTGTACCCGGATGGGCGCTTACAAACCCCGTACCAGCCCCTATTCCTTTCAAGGGCTAGGCAAAACTTGCCTGCCTTATGTTTTTGAAAAAGCCGGAAAATACAATATTAAAGTGATTGCGATGGAAGTAACCCATCAGCGCCATATAGAAGAGATCTTAGAATACCTGCATCAAGCAGGGAACCCAACCGGGGTCATGCTGCAAATTGGTACCCGTAATGCCCAAAATTTTGAATTATTACGTGAGGTTGGTTCCCAAAGAACGTTGCCTGTACTTTTTAAACGCGGCTATGGCATAACTTTGTCTGAATCATTACATGCCGCCGAATATCTAGCGCATGCGGGCAATCACAACAT
>CAZHSJ010000218.1:0-4407 GCA_964535225.1 Uncultured Candidatus Berkiella sp.
TCTTGCAATGCAGGGAGATCAAAAAATATTCTTGTATTTCTCTGGCATCCAGCACGCTGGCCAAAATTTAACCGATGTGTTGATAAAGCGAAATAAAGAAGAAATACCAATTCAAATGAGTGATGCCTTATCGCGCAATAAAGTCGATAACATTAAAACTATCGAATGTCATTGTATTGAGCATGGCAAACGCCAGTTCACTGAAATTGAACATTACTTCCCTGAACAATGCCAAATCATCATTAGCGCTATTCGACTAATCTACCACTTTGAGGATATTTGCCTTAATGAAAAAATGAGCCATGAGGAAAGATTAAATTATCATCAGCAGCATAGCAAACCCGTGTTGGATAATCTGAAAATCTACATGCAAGCGCAGTTTGATAATAAAACAACAGAGCCCAATGATAGCTTAGGTAAAGCGATTCGCTATTGGTTTAAAAGATGGGATACCTTAACGACCTTTTTAAGGATTGCGGGAGCGCCCATTCATAATAATTTGATTGAGCAAGGCTTAAAAATGGCCATTCTCTCTCGCAAAAACAGCTTATTCTTTAAAACCCTTAAGGGCGCTGAGGTTGGCAGCACCCTGATGAGCGTGATAAGAACAGCCAGTGAGGCAGGTCTTAACCCAGTTGAATATTTCACTGTGCTTCTTGAAAATAAAGACCAAGTTTTTAAAGAGCCTAAAAATTGGTTGCCTTGGGTTTATGCCAAAGCAATCTCAAATGATCAAAAGGCAGCTTGATAAGTAGCCAATTCAACAGGCTTCCAAGCAGGTTTCATATTGGCCTTGTTTGGGATCCCCTGATGCAGTAGTACATTTAATTCTTGAGCACTGATCTGTGATACATCTTTTTCACAAGTTGGCCACCATTTAAGTTTGCCTTCACTAAAGCGTTTCATGCAAAGCCAATACCCATGCCCGTCATAAACCAATATTTTAACAGATATTCTTCTCTTATTGGTAAACACAAACACTGTTCCTGAATCAGATCTTTCTCTTAATTTTTGATTGCATATTGCCACCAAACCATCGATCCCACGTCTAAAATCTACTGGGTTCACTGCAAGTAATAAACGATGTTGAGGCGTTAGTGCTAACATGATGGCCTCATGAAGTTAGTAACAATTGCATTAATTTCGCTGCAACTCAAGCCATCAATCTCCAAAGATACACCATCTGGCCTAGTAAATTGTAGTTTACGAGTAGTTTGAGATTGTTCATTTGTTACAAGGCTTTGAGGCAAATCGATTGAAATAAAAGAGTCAGGTGAAGGCAACGGTGCCTTTGCTCTTGCCTCAAATTTATCTTTAATCTGTTGATAAGATATAACAAGTTCAGAGCAAATTGCTGAATAAGTATATTTTCCAATTAAAGGTAAGATGGCATCCCACACTGACTCAGGAATGGGGCGTCGTTTGGTGCGGGTTGTTCGCCAATGTGTGATTAGCCTTTTTGCTTCTTCAAGGGAATGTTTAACATTTTGTTTCATTGATTGATCCCATTATAACTAAACAACAGGATCAGCTTAAACCATTAGAAAATTCAAATCACGCACACTTGCTGATGGCTCACAAATTTAGATCAGAAGAGTACATACACCTAAACTCCAACATCCATATCCATCATCATCCATCTGCCGTAAACAACCGCCCATCAAATTAGTTTTTCCCTAATTGATCTCGCTTTTATATAACTTTATAGTTAGTTCATTTATTTACTTTGATGTAGGAGAAGTAATATGTTGTGGGCTTGGTTAGGTTATGGCGATAGCGAAAAGGTATACACTACTCAAGATTTAGTGAAAGCCGCTGAAAAGTACGATGTTGTTAAAGTTCAAGAAATTTTAAAGGCGATTGAGAGTTCCCCAGATAAAATGAAAATTATCGATGGTGGTCCACGCACCGCGTTTCAAATAGTATTTAGCACGGTTAGCAAAATTGGCGATTGGAATTTTTCGACATCCGACAGAGAAGTGTCAAAAAAAAGGAGTTGCATAGAAATTTTAATCTTATTGATAAAAGCAGGTGCAAATAGAGAAATAAATTCTTTTGATGACGATTATTTGCTTGAATGGAGCATAAAGAACGGACATGTTCACTTGGTAAATGCACTCTTTGATGCAGGTCTAACCCTGAATGATGATATCCCATATTTGGTTTTACCTGGAGATAAACAGTCTTCCGAATTATTGGCATTACTTCTCAAAAACGGCGCCCGGGTAAATGCTACTTCTCGGTTTGGGACAAGCGCTTTGCATGTAGCTTGTATGCATGGAAACACGGGCTGTATCGATGTGCTCTTAAAAGAACCTGATATTGATCTTAATTTGCTAGACAATAATTTTAATAGACCTCTTGATTACCTTTCTCAAGCTGCGAGTCGCCATATATTAGGGAGAGGTGGCATCGAAGATTATATTAGGAAGTTACGTGATAAGGGAGCGGTATTCACAACCCAAGAAGAAAGAAACGCAGCTGAAGCCGCAGAAGAACAAAAACGTGAACGCAAGGAGCCTGAAGGTAAAGGAGATGAAAGGCCTTCTGCAAATAAAATGCGAAAAATCTGATTATTCCCATCGGTGAGTAGATCCACGTCGTTACTTTCGCGGGCCTCTCATCGCTTTTTTTAATTTAACAAAGTCGTGGTAAATTTGACGATCGAATTATGGAGGCGGCGGGAATTGAACCCGCGTCCGCGGAGCCTACGTCAAAGGGTCTACATGCTTATCGTTGATCTTTTATTTAACTCACCATACTCGGATCAGAGCGATTATGATAAGCGAGCCCAGTTGGTTTTAACTGCTCGTGCTAGGGCGGCGTGAGCAGCGATCTTGTTTAGTCGACCTTCTATTCTACCGTCCAAGCACAGTAGGTAGAAGGGGAGAAAGCAGCTTTTATGCGGCTACTTTCATTCCATAGTTAGCATCATTTGCAACTATAAAGTTACAGTTAAGATTTACGAGATTAAACTGTGTGCTCGGCATGCATCTTTGGGTTCGAGAACTGCGTCGAAGCCAGGTCGCCCCCAACATTTATCTTAGACTAGTCAACTATGAATAGCAATATGCTTAGAGGGAAGTCCCTGATTAAACAGCGTTTTTTAGGGATATGCTGTGCATATTCAAATATTTGGCAACTGCCTTCATGCTATAATTCACTGATGAGTGAAAGCAAAGAAATTTGGTTAATTTACGATGGCGAATGCCCACTATGCAGCTTTGCCTCTAAAAGAGTGAAAATCCAGCAATCCGCAGGTACCATTCATTTACTCAATGCCAGGGAAGATCACCCCCTAAACCGCTCGCTTCACGAGAAAGGGCTGGATTATCACCAAGGCATGATAGTTAAAATGGACGACAATCTCTATCAGGGCGCTAAGGCAATGCAGGTGCTCGCTATGTTAAGCACCAAGAGCGACTTATTTAATAAAATGAATGCCATGATATTTCGTTCAAGTTTCCTGTCTGCACTACTTTATCCCATCCTCAAAGGTGTCCGCGCTATTTTATTATGGATATTAGGTAAAAAATGAAGGTAAGTGACGCCTTATTCAAAGAAAAGGCAGCTACCTTGGCGTCAATACTGCAACAACGTTATGCCATCGAATTGGGTAAAAAACAAACCTTACAATTAAACGGCATGATGACCATTTCAGGCTCTTGGTTGTATAAACTATTCTTATAACCATGAAGGTTCAGCATATCGTGGGGGTATTGATAAGCTACGAAGGCGAGTTTACTATTTCTTCAAAATCCGTGAACGAGAGCGTTCCCAGTCCCGCTGTTTAATGGTTTCACGCTTATCAAACAGTTTTTTACCTTGCGCAATGGCAATTTGCACTTTGGCCAAACCGTTTTTCCAATACATATTGAGGGGAATAACGGTATAGCCTTTGCGCTCAATGGCCCCAATTAGCTTTTTAAGTTCACGCTTATTGAGTAATAATTTACGGGTTCGGCTGTTTTCAGGGTGTATATGCGTCGATGCCGAATTTAAGGGGGTGATCACCGCATTGAGTAGCCAGGCTTCACCGTTTTTCATAATCACATGGGCATCGGAGATCCCCCCTTTACCAGCACGCAGGCTTTTTACTTCCCAGCCTTGGAGCACAATCCCAGCTTCAAAGGTTTCCTCAAGGGTGTACTCAAAGCGGGCCCGGCGGTTTTCGGCAATGCGGCTGCTGTTATCGGTCTTGTTTTTCTTGCTCATAGTCTGTTCATTATACGTTTTCGGTGTTAAAAATAAATCTCCCTCGTTATAATAGGCTATTGGGAGGGGTAATGAAGAAAATTCAACGAAGCGCGTTAGTGCCATTCACTCCACAGCAAATGTTCGATTTAGTGAACGATGTAGCGAAATATCCTCTTTTTTTGCCCTGGTGCCATAAAGCTGAGATTGGCA
>CAZHSJ010000219.1:0-4338 GCA_964535225.1 Uncultured Candidatus Berkiella sp.
GAGCATGGCGCCGTTGCCGTCACTAAAGGGTTGCTTGATGTTTTAAATAAAGATGAACTTGCTGGCATTATTGCGCATGAAATTGCCCATATTCAGTATCAAGATACGCTGTTATCTACCTTGGCAGCAAGTGTGGGTGGCGCAATTACCTTAGCGGCCAACAAGGCACAAGCGTTGTTCGTTTTTGGTATGGGGCATCGTAATAAGGGTAATAATAGGTTAGCCGTTATCTTAATGTCCATTTGTGCGCCCTTTGTTGCTATCATTGTCCAGATGTTCATTAAGCAAGAGCGAGAGTACCTTGCCGATGAAAAAGCTGCAGAGCTTTGTGAAAACCCGCAGCATGTGGCGGATGCCTTACGTAAAATTGAGCTGGCGCGAGAGCATCATCAGCTTAATGAGGTGGAGCAAAATCCATCAACAGCCCACTTATTTGTGGTGAACCCATTACGTTCAAAAAAGTGGCAAATTCTATTTGCTTCTCATCCCTCTATTGTGGATAGAATTGAACGACTTGAGTGCATGATATTAGATTAATAAACGGCTACACAAAAGAATGGATCACGTTGGTGACCACGCCCCAAATTTTAAAATCCATCCCTTCTTTGATGTGAATAATAGGATAGTTTTCATTTTCAGGATGCAAAGAAACGGCCTTATTTTTAGCAATATGCAAACGTTTTACGGTAAATTCGCCATCGACAATGGCAATAACCACGTTGCCATCGCGTGGTGGTAGCGATAAATCAACCACTAAGAGATCATCAGGATGTATCCCTGCGCCCAACATAGAGTTTCCTTCTACGCGAACGTAGAAAGTGGAGGCGGGATTTCTCACCACATATTCATTTAAATCTAAGCTGGCTTCTAAGTGATCGTCGGCAGGGGAGGGAAAGCCTGCCGCAACTTTGGTAGAGAATAACGGTAAGCGGCGCACCATGGCATCCATGTTGGGCTGCATATAGGGAGCATGAAAATGTTTATTACGTTGTTCTTGCCCGTAATTGGTTAAGAAGCTTTGAATGGTTTTAACCAGGCTTTGGGGAACCCGAATAGCTTTCGTGGGTTCGCCATATTTACCGGTACCCTGGGGCCGCCCTGCGCCATCGCGCCTGCCACCACGGATAAGTTTTAAGCCTTTAGGATCTGTTGTTGTTTTTTTGGTCATGAAGATAATCAATATGTGTACAATTATCAAAAAGTATATCAATATTTTTTGGAAATGCAATCCATCAAAGATAAAATAACACAATAATAATAGTTAATCTTCTTAATACGTTATTTTATTGTTGTTAGGTCGTGTTACAATTAGAAAAAAGTTGTGAAGGGAACGCGATGGAATTCAAAGACTATTACGCTATCTTAGGGGTAACACCACAAACGCCTATTGATGACATGAAGCGCGCGTATAGAAAATTAGCACGCCAATATCATCCCGATGTTAGTAAATTACCAGATGCTGAAAGTAAATTTAAAGAAATCAATGAAGCTTGGGAAGTGATTAAAGACCCACAAAAACGTGCGCAATACGATGCCATACGAATGGGTGGGCAGCGACAACAATCTGCCAGAGGCAATGGCCGGCCTTTTGAATATGAATCACAAGAATACTCTCCCGAACAAGCCCAGCAGTTTGCCGATTTTTTTTCGTCTATCTTTGGTGATCAAGGCTTTGAGGGCGTAAGAACAAAAGGTCGGGGTGGCTTTAAAAGCAAAGGTCAAGACTACCATGTTAAGATGACACTTCCTTTGCAAGTAGCTTTTCAAGGCGGCGTGCAAATGTTGCAATTGCAATTGCCTGGCCAACAAGAAAATAAAAGTTTACAAGTTAAAATCCCAGCAGGTGTCGTTACGGGAAGCCAAATTAGGCTCAAAGATCAAGGCGGGGAAGGCGTGGGCGGTGGTCCACAAGGGGATTTATATATTGAAATTGAGATTGCCCCCCATCCCTACTTTAGCTTGCAACAAAAAGACGTTTACCTTAATTTGCCTATCACGCCGTGGGAGGCAGCCTTAGGGGCAACGATTTTGGTGCCAACCTTAGGGGGAGAGGTGAGTTTAAAAATTCCCGCAAATTCACAAAGTGGCAAAAAGATGCGTTTAAAAGGGCGGGGCATGCCGGGAGAGCCGCTGGGCGATCAATACATTGTTTTTCAAATCCAAGCCCCCTTACCCCAATCTGACAAAGATAAAGCCTTATATGAAGAAATGGCAAAATGCATGGCCTTTAATCCACGTGCGAGTTTAGGAGTATAACCATGGCTAAACCACCGGTGTTTGAAGGTATTTTATTAGATGAATCCGTTACTTATACGGTACATGAGCTTACCCAAATGGGTGATATTTCACAAACCGTGATTATCGAAATGCATGAACATGGCATTATTGAAGCGCAAGGTGAAATGGCAGAACAATGGGTTTTTACAGCCCGCTCTGTGATGCGTTTTAAAAAGGCCTTAAGATTGCATCAAGATTTGGACATAAACTGGGCAGGTATTTCTTTAGTGCTGGATTTAATGGATGAAAGAGAAGAGTTATTACAAAGACTCTTGAGGCAAAAAGAAGATTGAGTTTATTTTTTAACATAAACGCCACAACAAAGAGGGTATATGATAGCTGGCACACAAGCGCAAGATCAAGCAGATAATCAGTTTGACGTTGCACGCCAAAGAGCCCGCGTGGGATTATTTATGTGGGCTCAGATCGTTTTGCGTGCAAGACAAGCACGACCTAACTCGAAAATAGAAGAACCGTCTTTGAAAAAAACGAAACCAGAATAGCAGGTGGATAACCCCTTAGAGGGTTTAAATCGAAAGTCAATTTCCAATAAAATCAATGAGTTGTATCACAAATCAATTCTGTGCTTCCACAAAAGTACAGAATTGTGCAATAGCCTCCGCTTACGCTAAGAAGCTTCCCGCTTCGCTAAGAAGCTACGCAGGACAAGTTGGCGGACAAGCCGGGTGTAGCGCGCCTGTCCTGCGTCTTGGTTGATTAGATTAGGGGGCTGACCCCTACGTTTCCCTAACAAAATTAGCCGCTAATACACATAAATGCTTTATAAGAAATATTATGTCAAAAAATATTGATTTGAATGACAATGATTTGATATAAGTACCTTTCTTAAAAGATAAGTCTTCTCTCCACGGATGGGCAGAGAACTGGCAAATACCGTGTATTTGCTTAGTTTAAATAATTTAACGGGTTTATCGATAAAGTTGAGGATTACTCCTTAGTTATCGTTTGTCTGTTTGAAACAAACGAGATTAAGGCAGTTAATATGAAATCTAGACGTAAAGAAGCACATCCGGCCCAAACGCCGCCGCCCAATAACTATTGCCCCATGTTTCTTCTTAATAGAGATGCGTTGCAATTGATTTTCGCTCAATTACCCAAAAAAGATGCAGTATCGCTTTCTGGTGCTAATCGACGACTTTATCAAATTCATGGTGAATGGCTAGACAGAAAACTCGGTTTAATCAACGACGAGCAAAAAAAAGCAGCCTTTGCTACTCAGCAAAATGAAATAGAATACTTGCTTAATAACAAAGCTGCTATTTTACTTCAAAATGCTAACCACCGTACCATATTTTTATGCTTCGAAAGATTAGAGGAAATAGAGAAAAGTGTAAGAGCAGGTAAAGTGTCCTTAGCGATGGTTTTTCATCTTCGCGAAGAGCTTTTAAATCAATTAAACGGCACGATAATTCGTAATAGAATTGCCCGAGTTCCAGAAATGGATACGTTAAATTGCTCCCAATCTCATCTTACGCGTTTTCCTGGTTCGTTGTTCACTGATCCAACACTGAGAGAATATTGGTCTAGGCTTACCTTCCTGCATCTTAATGAAAACCAAATAACCACTTTGCCACAAGAAATAGGACGGGCGCTTATAAACCTAATGGGACTTGACCTTGATAGCAACCAATTAAACGAGTTGCCTCCCGAAATAGGGCAGCTTCGCGAGCTTGAATATCTTTACCTTGAATCCAACCGATTAACCAATTTGACCCGCGAAATATGGAAGCTTAGAAGACTAAAATGGCTTAAACTTGATCACAACCAATTAACCGCGCTGCCTCCGGAAATAGGGCTGCTAGAGACGTATACTAGGATTTCTCTTGAACACAACCAATTAACTGCGCTGCCAGATTATGTAAAAGAAGAAACGCTTTGGCATAATTTCATTATACGAAGAACCAAAGCAGAAGTGTTAGCCACGCAAATTCTGCCGCAAGTAGTACCGTATGGGGTCAGACCCCTCAGTTGATTAGATTAGGGGGCAGACCCTGATGAATCCCCATAAGTTTTTTAAGAAAAGTGAGTAAATTCAAAGAA
>CAZHSJ010000220.1:0-4303 GCA_964535225.1 Uncultured Candidatus Berkiella sp.
GGCTTTTAAGGCTTCAAAGGAATCTCGCTCATGGACATGCACGCCAGAGGTTCGCTTAAAATTTTTCTTAAGCGCTGTGATTGCTTGAGGGTGCGCTTCAACACAAAGCAATCTATCTGTTTCTCTTAATCCGTTTGCAACAATGGCGGGTGAACCAGGGTAAATATGTTTGCTGCTACCTGGATTGTAGGCATTGATAATTTCAAGATAGTCTTCAATTAAAGAAGGTGGGTTTTGTACATCCAGAATTTTTCTGTAACCTGTTGTAAATTCCGTTGTTTTTTGCGCTTCTTTGCTGTGAATATCATAAAGGCCTTCACCGGCGTGTAAATCAAGCACGCAAAATGGCGTTGGCTTTTTGTGGAGTGAATGTAACAAGGCAATCAATACCAGATGCTTGTGAACATCAGCGATGGAGCCTGCATGATAACGGTGTTGGTAACTAAACATGGAATAAACTGCTATTAATCAAAATGTGTACAAAAACAGCTGCACAATAACCTAAGAAAATCGCCCAAGTCCATTTTAAATGGCTCATAAAAGTATAATGACCCTTGGCTTGCCCCATTAAGGCAACACCGGCGGCTGAACCAATAGATAGCAGGCTGCCACCAATGCCTGTGGTGAGCGTAATGAGTAACCATTGTCCTTCAGACATGGTGGGGTTCATCGTAAGCACAGCATACATTAAAGGAATATTATCGATAATGGCAGATAAAATGCCAATAATAAAATTAGCGGGCGTTTGTTGATGCAAAGCGCCAAGAGAGCTACCCCACTGTGTATACATCAAATCAGAGGCTACCGTTAAATAGCCAAATGCAGCTAAGCCACCCACGCATAATATCACGCC
Source organism: Uncultured Candidatus Berkiella sp. (assembly GCA_964535225.1). Lineage (GTDB taxonomy): Bacteria > Pseudomonadota > Gammaproteobacteria > Berkiellales > Berkiellaceae > Berkiella. Next base: position 854 of record CAZHSJ010000220.1, read on the forward strand.
ATAGAAGAAGAGTAGGGTGTCCCATTCAAGTCGGTTAATGTTTTCAAACACATTAAAAGGCTCGGGATTTTTCTTAGATCGGCGCTGAAAATAACTATAGAATTTAATATAAGCTAAGCCCATCATCATGCCTACTGTTGGTGGGAGATGATAATAGTTATGTAGTATCACGGCGGTAAGAATTGTGAGTAAAAATAAAACCACAATCGCTAACCCGCCCTTAGCAATAGTAACAGATTCCTTGAGTGGGCTGGGTTTTCGTTTTGGAATACCAAATTGCATAAAAAAGGCGGGAATAACAAAGCTAACCACACAAGGAATAAAAAGTTTGAAAAAGTCAGCAAAGGGCAGTACCCCTTTTTGCCATACCATCAGTGTGGTGATATCACCAAAAGGCGAAAAAGCTCCCCCTGCATTAGCGCCGACAACAATGTTGATACAAGATAGCGCTGTAAAGCGCGGCATGTCATGCCCTACCGCCAGAATAATGGCACACATAACAAGGGCCGTGGTGAGGTTGTCTGCAATGGGCGAAATAAAAAAAGCGAGCGATCCTGTGATCCAAAATAAAGTACGATACGAAAATTGCTTATCAACTAAGTAGCAACGCAACGCTTCAAAGACGCGCCTTTCTTGCATCGCATTAACGTAGGTCATCGCTACTAATAAAAAGAGTAACAACTCGCCATATTCTAAAAGATTATGTCTTACCATGGCGGTGGCGGTTTCACTTAAGCCTTTGGACTTTGCAGCAATAGCGACAAAGATCCAAATTATCCCAGCGGCAAAAACTACCGGTTTAGATTTGGGTAAACTAATCAGCTCTTCTGTCATCACTAAGCAGTAAGCCAGCACAAAAACCACGATAGATGAAATGCCAAGTAGTGAGTCGGTCATCTGAAGTTCAAGTGACATAAAGGTTACCTTTCACAGGTCAAATTTTCTTTGATTAAAAAGGTTAGACTTACTGCCAAGAGTAAGCATAAGGGCAAAATACTAAACGCAAGATGATAATCATCCAATAAAGCCATATTGTCATGCTGACATTTGAGTGTATGCAAAAAGTAACCAATCCCATGCTGCATCAGCCCTCCAAAGGCCATAATGATCATGTTGGTGAAGCCAATAGCGGCTCCTTGCGCCCACGTGGGATGTAATCGTGTGATTAAGGTGAAAGAAAGTAACATATTTGAGGTTAGCACCCCATAGGCAAACAAAACAAGATACAGGTGGGAAAATGCCAATTCATGACAATATAAAAACACACAAAGCAATACAAATGCGCCAATGGTTGAAAAAGCCATAAACCGGAGTTTGTTTTTAATGGTTGTCATGGCCCAGCCAATGACGGCGCCGCCCACTGCGGTGCCAATAAAAATGGTATGTGTGATGGCCGAAGCTGAGGTTGCATTTAAGTCATAACTCATTTTTAAATATTCTACGCCCCACATTTCCGGGAGCGCAACGATGGGGGCAACCAATAAGGCACTAAATAAGGCCAGTAACCATGATTGTGGGCATCGCATGACAATTTTTAAACCACTGAATAAGCTTAAGTGTGAGAGAGTTTCTTGTTCACGTTTCGTGATAGGCTTGTCGTGTAAAAATAGCCACATGAGCACCGTAATAAATAAGCCACCAAAACTGACTAACATCATGACATGTTGCCAACCAAAATATTGCACCAACGTGGCGAGGGGTTTTCCGCCGCTTAATGCACCCATGGTGCCAAAGAAATTGGTTAGCCCCACTACCAGAGGAAAGGAACTTACCGCTAACCACTGCCCACCGATTTTAAGACAACCGACAAAAGCAAAAGCAGAGCCCATGCCAATCATAAAACGGCTCATTTGCGCCAAGGTGCCGCTAGAAGTTGTGGTAAAGATAAAACTGCCCAGGGTGAGTATGGTAGAGGCAATAACGAGTAATCTTTTGGCGCCATATTTGTCCACGAGTATGCCAGCGGGCAATTGGAAAGCGGCATAGGCATAAAAATACATCGCCCCAATCAACCCGAGTTGGTGCTCGTTAACACTAAAGGCAGCGCGTAGCTCTTCGGTGAGAATGCTGGGAACAACACGATGGATAAATTCATAGGCATAAAACAAAGCAGCAATAAGCCATAACGCCCAGCCGCCAAAAGCGTAGCGAAGCAAGCTGGAGTTAGGTTGAGCGACAGTGTGCTGATTATCCATCAGGATAGGCTACCAAGCGGCAATAGCCTGATCATTGAACAATTTTTTAGCTGCCTCGACTACTTCTGGCGAGTGCAGCGCTTGCATTAACTGTTTATACTTTTCCTTATCCTTTTCACTGGTTCTAACAACAACAATATTGGCATAAGGCGAATCAGTGCCTTCAATGAAAACCGCATCTTTGGTTGGCAGCAGCCCAGCTGGGATAGCATAATTAGTGTTAATGGCAGCGGCATCCATCTCGGTGAAGACGCGAGGCAATTGAGCGGCAGCAATTTCCTTAATAACCAACTCTTTGGGATTAGCGTAGATTTTCTTGGGGGTTAACTCTAAATCATTACTATTAGGAATGGAAATCAGGTTTGCTTTGGCTAACAAACGTAACGCTCTTGCTGCATTGCTAGGATCATTCGGGATCCCAATAACGGCACCTTTAGGTAATTCTTCTAAGCTTTTCACTTTTTTAGAATAAATACCCATGGGGTAGATATACATTTTGCCGATGGGCTCTATGGCATATTTTTGCTTTTCTATCACAACATCTAAATAAGGCTGGTGCTGAAACATATTGGCATCGATTTCACCTTCAGCAAGGGCTGTGTTGGGCATGATATAATCTTCAAACGTAATTATCTTCACGTTTAAATCATATTTTTCTTTAGCTACTTTTTTGGCCACTTCCATTAACTCGGTTTCAGGGCCTGAGATAGTGCCAACATAGATTTCATTATCAGCGCGCTCACTAGGAGAGCAAGCCACTAAGAAAAGGCAAAGTAAGCTAATGAGAGAAAATTTTATGCGCAACATAATCACCAACACTTTGAATAATTTGAACCAGGGCAATCATGATGATTACCGTAATTAAGACAACTTCAGTATTATAACGGTAATAACCATAATCGACAGCGAGTTTACCTAACCCGCCACTGCCACTAAAACCAGCCATTGCAGAAAAACCAACCAAATTTACCAGTGTTAGGGTTAGCCCACTTACAATACCCGACATAGATTCGGGAAGCAAGACTTTAGTAATGATCTGAAAAGGCGTTGCCCCCATCGCTTTAGCGGCTTCAACAAGCCCTTTGGGGAGATCGTTGATGGCTAATTCCACCGTACGGGCAAAGAAGGGAATGGCGGCAACCGTCAGTGGCACAATAATGGCTTTGACGCTTATAGCACTTCCCGTAAGCCATCGCGTAAATGGCAAGATGGCAATTAATATAATATTAAAAGGAATAGATCGGGTTGCATTAAC
>CAZHSJ010000221.1:0-4276 GCA_964535225.1 Uncultured Candidatus Berkiella sp.
TGCAACCACAATTACTCTTGCTACAAAAAACCTTGCTGAATATCGAAGGTTTAGGAAGACAGCTTTACCCTGATTTAGATCTGTGGCAAACCGCAAAACCGTATTTGGAAAAGTGGGTAAAAAAGCAATATGGACCTAAAGCCCTGTTGCGAAACTTATGGGATAAATTACCGCTGTGGTCTGATAAATTACCGGAGATCCCAGAGGCTATTTCAGATATTGCCCGTTTTCATCAACACGTGGCACATAAATCACAATATCATCCTTTGTACCAAGATATAGTGAAACATCGCCCTCATCTTGGACGCAAAATTTTTGGGGCTGCGCTCCTTATTTGTGCCACCTTGGTGGGGCTGGCAAGTCCTTATGCTGTGTTAATTCAAGAAAATAGCCTGTGGATTATGGGTGCTGGGTTAATCGCAGGGCTGTATTTACTTATTAAGAAATAATTTTAATATAATCAATAGATTATGCTCGACTATTCGGGAGCAAATTCCCGAATAGTCATGGCCATTCAGGAATGCACGCCCGAATAGTCTTGACTATTCGGGCATACATGCTAGAATAGTCAGATGGAACGAACCCTTTCATCTTACATCTTAAAAGACTTGCCTACTAAAATTGTTTTAGTTATGGGCCCTCGTCAATGTGGCAAAACAACCTTGGCCAAACAACTTTATCCACAATTTGATTACTTTAATTATGATGCCGCCAAAGACAGGCTTGCTCTGAAAGAAGAAAGCTGGGATAGAACAAAAAAGCTAATTATTTTTGACGAACTTCACAAAAAGAAAAATTGGAAACAATGGCTCAAAGGTATATTTGACACCCACGGGATCCCACCAGAATATCTTGTTACCGGTAGCGCAAAGCTCAATATACATAGAAAAGCAGGTGATTCCTTAGCAGGACGACATTTTAGTTATAGACTTCATCCTCTAGATCTAAAAGAAATAATGATGTTCAATAATACTAAAAACCAAGACATCCTATTTCAGCAGCTTTGGGATTGCAGCGGTTTCCCTGAACCTTTTCTTAAAGGCGATATTACATACTATAAAAGATGGAGGAGATCACATTTAGATATTATCTTAAGGCAAGATTTACTTGATATTTCAAGCGTTAAAGATATTAAAGCGATTGAAACACTACTGGAACTTTTAAAACAAAGAATAGGTTCAACTGTTTCTTATGCAACGCTAGCACGCGATGTTGAATCCGATCCCAAAACTATTAAGCGGTGGTTAGAACTATTAGAAAATTTATACATCATATTTAGGGTTACTCCCTATTCAAAAAAGGTTGCACGCTCTCTCTTAAAAGAACCAAAATTCTATTTTTATGATCATACTTATGCAGAAGATAATGATGGTGCAAGGTTAGAAAATATTGTTGCTTGCGCCTTACTTAAAGAAATCCATTTTTTAGAAGATACACAAGGGTTAAAAGCAAATTTACACTATTTAAGAACAAAAGATGGTAAAGAAATAGATTTCTTGGTTAATATAGAAAAAATGCCACCTCTATTAATTGAAGTTAAGCACGCTGATAACACTCCTTCTAAAGCTTTCGATTATTTTTCAAACCAAATTCCATTAGCTCGTATGATTCAGCTTGTTAAAGAATGTGATAGAGAAAAAACCTACCCTAATGGTTTAGCTGTTCGCAGCGCGATTCCCTGGCTTGCAAATATAGATTTGCTCTGAATGAAACGTTCATCCCATACTGCCTAAAATTTATAGTTTCACTAGAGTTTAGGTATTTCGTTGAATGTTATCAAAACCTATTTATTTAGCAATTGATTTAATTTTAAATCAATAAAGGTTTTAGTGCCTAAATGAGTAACCAAATCTAAGTAGTTAAATAGTGTTTTAACATTGAGTTTACTGATATCCATTTCTGGTAATTTACCAAACAGGGCTGGCTCAAGTCTGCTCAAGTATAAATAGTCAAATAAGGCTTTCTCAGGCGTGGCCATTTGATAATAGGGATTATAATGTGTATCAAATCCTGTAAACAACGCTGTATGAACATGATGAATTGAAAAGGTGCCAACATCAGTTCGTTCCAATTTTTTTCTGCCTACTGATACTGCAAAATAATAGGCAGGGATTTGTTCTATGATGCCATGATAGAACAATGCGGTTTGTAACGATATGTAGCTATCAAAAGGCGCCGTCAAATAGTTAAGAAGTGCTAAGGGATCACTGTTTGGCCATGCCCAGATCCCTCTTTTTAATTTAATGACACTCTTTGCTTGTGCTAATTGATTCATCAATCTGCTACTTTGCGTTTTTTCAAGCCCTAAAACACCCATTGCTTCTTGCAATGTTATTGCAGGAAGATGTAAGCTAAACAATTTTTCTCTGGCATCAATTAGCTTCATGATGAATTTTACCCAATCTTTCAATTACAGAAAATTGAATTTCTTCCCATACGGCTGGACTTTCATAATACTCAATATACTCTTTCAGTAAATAGGAAACGACTTGGCTTCGATAGTCATTAAATGTAATTGAAAGAACACAATCTGATGCTTTTTGAAGATCAAAACTTAATTGTAGCTGTTGAAATTCCTTTTTTGAAAATAATAGATTTAAATCAAATATATCTCTTGCTTGTGTTTCAGTGCGATTTATTAGAGCGCTAATTTTTTGTTCACATGCAGCGATATAAAGATAATGTGGCAATATCATCGGTGGTAAACGATATTCTTGAAAAATAAGATCTTGGACTTGCTCAGATTTTCTTTCTTTACCTAGGGTCCTTCGTGAAAACTCAATTTTTGTTGGAATTGTTCTTAATTTATCAGCGTGTTTTATTCCCACTTTCCAGCGTTGCACAGTCGCACTTTGTTTTGGCGCAGAAAAACTATCTATTGATAATTTATAGGTTGCCAACCCATGTGCTAAGGGTACACCACTTAAAATAGAATCAATTTTCTTTTTTAGCGTATGTTCAGAAATGACACTAATATCAAAATCAATATCCTCTGAGTACCTAATACTTCCAAAAAAGAAGCGTAAATTACAACCCCCCTTTATGGCATATAAATCGGCATCTAAAAGGTTTTTTAAAACTCTTAGAAAAGCTAAATGGAAAATCTCTATAGACTGTTGATCGGTTAACATAACGCTTTACCCCTCTATCCATTATACGAGTAGTTGGCTAAAATTGCCAACTACTCGTATAATGGATTGCGCGGGTCGTGATAATTTCTATATAAATCAATAGGTTATAGTTTTATGCGCCGATGGATCTAAAGCACCATCATCAAGTAACGTCGTCAATTGAAGTTAGTAGTTTACTTCCTTGTTTGGAATTCTCGCTATTTTCTCATTACCATGCTTGATCCAAGTGTTGCTGATGATTGTGCTGTTAGCACAGCTGGTACATTAGGTTGCGGTGAAGAGGGTGTAGAAAAGCGCAAGGTAGCAGTTGAGGATGTGATCTCATCAACAACAGGTGGGGTGCTTAATAGTGCCCTTAATCTGTCAGCGTTTGGCGCAAAGGTGACTTGCTTTGCAGTTAAATCGCTGCCTTGAGGAAGCGACATATTAAAAACTCTTTTGAGTACTGTGAGTAATTCTTCTTGCGTTTTAAACCCTTCAACTATCTCACTTCCCTTTTCTGGGGTGAATACTTTTAACTCTGTTTGCGAAAGTGTATAGCGACCATACTGCCCTTCATTGCAAACAAATGGCTGCGTCACAATTAAACGCGTTAGAAAGGGTGATCGCTCAGTTGTCGATACTACTCTATTTTGCTCTTCAATAACCGCACTATCGCAAGGCTCCGTAGGGTTTGAAGCATAAATTGGCTTAAACTCAAGCTCAGGACACCATGTATGCTTAATTCTTGAATATAGTTTAAATCCTTCTGGCACGTCTGGATCGGATTGAACTAAAAATGCATCTGCTTCTCTATTTGAAAAAATTTGCTGCTTTATAAAATAATCTCCGTTTTGTTTTAAGAGCAACGGTTCAATTGGGCCGGGTTGGCCAAAACCAGGATCGACCAATAGTTCATCAGCGCCAATAGTAACAATCAAATACTCATGTGTTCTTATCGCAGGCTTTTCTTTTAACCAAGAAACACTGGCTATGCCAGAGCGCACTTGAAAACCAACTGCAAGCAATGCTGCTTTGAGCAAGCCTGTTGTTTCAAAACAATATCCGCCTCGACCATTGCCATCAGTCACGATTTTTTTATAAACACCGGGTAAATCAATCGCAACAGGTTTATTAGCACGCAGTTTATTGTGCACATCAAGATT
>CAZHSJ010000222.1:0-4276 GCA_964535225.1 Uncultured Candidatus Berkiella sp.
GATAAATTCGCCTCTTAAATAGTTATAACCCACTGTGGCGTTCATCACATACCCTGCTATCGCCATTCCTTCAATTAACTGATGAGGGTTAAATCGTATAATATCTCTGTCTTTACAGGTTCCTGGCTCACCTTCATCCGAATTACACAGTACATATTTTTGTACTGGTTTATTACGTGGCATAAAGCTCCACTTTAAACCCGTCGGAAAGCCTGCACCACCGCGTCCTCGTAAAGCGGATAACTTGAGTTCATCAATGATCTCTTCAACGGGTGTTTTGTTTTTGAGAATGCGTTGCCAAACTTCATAACCACCCACTTTTTGATAGGCTTCTAAAGACCAGGGCTTATCAAATTGTAACGTTCTGAAGCATACTTGATTTATTGGCACACTCATTTGCTACTCCTTGGATGCCAAAATCTCATCAATTTTTGCAGTTGAAAGATTTTCATAATAGTCATCACCAATTTGCATCGCTGGCGCACCACAACAAGCGGCTAAACACTCTACCGATTTAAGCGTATATTTCCCATCTGGCGTGGTTTCATTAAAACCTATGTTTAACTTGCTTTTCAGATATTTCACGATGTCCTCAGATCCCCATAACATGCAGGAAATATTGGTGCAAACACAGATTTTATGCCGGCCTACTGGTTTTAATTCGAACATGCTATAAAAAGTAGCCACTTCATAGACAGCAATTTTAGGCATGCCCAAATAGGCAGCAACCGCTTCGATTAATTCATTTGTTAAAAAACCGCCATTTTCTTTTTGCGCAAAGGTCAGTGCAGCAATCACGGCAGATTGTTTTTGATCTTGAGGGTACTTACGCAACCAGTGATCAATATGCTCTCTTGCCTTAGGTGATAATACGTCAGGCGAAATTATTTTTTTGGTCGCACTCACCTGTCTATTTCTCCAAATACAATATCTTGTGAACCAATCACCGCCACCACATCGGCAATCATATGCCCTTTCACCATTTCATTCATTGCCGCTAAATGGGGAAAACCAGCCGCACGCACTTTAACGCGATAGGGCTTATTAGCGCCATCGGACACCAGATACACGCCAAATTCTCCCTTAGGATGCTCAACGGCAGCGTAAGCTTCCCCTTGAGGCACACAAAACCCTTCGGTAAATAATTTAAAATGATGGATTAACGATTCCATATCGTCTTTCATTTTAACGCGCGAGGGAGGCGCAATTTTATTATCATCAATGATCACTTTCCCTGGGTTTTCTCGTAACCATTTAACACACTGGCGGATAATATGATTGCTTTGACGCATTTCTTCTACCCGCACTAAATAGCGATCATAGCAATCGCCTTCTTTACCCACGGGGATATCAAAATCAAGTTGTTCATAAACTGCATAAGGTTGTTTTTTACGCAAATCCCACTCAACGCCAGAACCTCTTAGCATTGGGCCCGAGAATCCCAATTGCAGCGCGCGATGTTTAGGCACAACGCCTATCCCAACGGTACGTTGTTTCCAAATACGATTATCCGTCAGCAGTGTTTCATAATCATCAACACAGTGAGGAAAGCGCTCAGTGAAATCCCAAATAAAATCTAATAATGAACCACTTCGTGATTCATTCATTTTTTTAATTTCTTTTTCAGAATGCCACATGGATGGCTTATACTTTGACATTTGCGCCGGTAAGTCACGATAAACGCCACCCGGACGGTAATAGGTTGCATGTAATCTGGCACCACTCACGGCTTCATAGCAATCCATCAGATCTTCTCTTTCGCGAAAAGCATATAAAAAGACGGTCATCGCGCCAACATCCAGCGCATGGGCTCCAATCCACATTAAGTGATTAAGAATACGTGTGATCTCATCAAACATAACGCGGATATATTGAGCGCGAATAGGTGCTTGTATTCCTAATAGTTTTTCAATCGCTAACACATAACCATGCTCATTACACATCATCGATACATAATCGAGCCTATCCATATAACCAATACTTTGATTATACGGTTTGCTTTCAGCAAGTTTTTCGGTGGCACGATGCAGCAGTCCAACATGCGGATCCGCATGAACAACCACTTCACCATCCAGCTCTAAAATTAATCGTAATACCCCGTGTGCCGCAGGATGTTGCGGGCCAAAGTTCATGGTGTAATTTTTAATCTCACCCATGTTCACCTTCTTGCACTTCTTCTTGCTTTGATTTACGGATCACCTTAGGAACTAAGGTACGAGGCACAATATCAACGGGTTCATAAATAACGCGTTCTTGCTTTGCATCGTAGCGCACCTCAACGTTTCCTACTAAGGGGAAATCTTTTCTAAAAGGATGCCCGATAAAACCATAGTCGGTTAAAATTCTTCTCAAATCAGGGTGGTTCACAAATAAAATCCCAAAGAGATCAAAAGCTTCTCTTTCATACCAATTGGCACTATTGTAAACACTGACAACCGAATCAATCACCGGATCATGATCAGGGACATAGGCGCGTATTCTGATACGTTGATTATGCGTAATAGAAAGCAAATGATAGACAACAGCTAATCTTGGTTTAGTAAAGCGGCTGTTTTGGTAAACTTCGGCAATGGGTCGCACTGCCCGCTCAAAACCCGTACTGGTCGCTTGGAACGTTTCCCATTCACTCAGGCCATAGTGCAAATAATCAACGCCACATAAATCAATTAATATCTCAAACTGAAAATCCGGATCATCACGAAGCTTAGTGCAAACTTTAAGGATACTATTATTAGGAATTTCAATGGTAAGTTCGTCATTGGCAATGGTTAAAGTATCGATATCCATCGCCAATTTTTCACGCAGTTTTTCTGCCAAGAGCTCAAGACTTGCCATTTGAGCTCCTTGAAAGGGTATTGGTGGTTCTTCTTATTTTGTTTTGTAATTGTAAAATACCATAAAGCAACGCTTCTGCTGTAGGAGGGCAACCTGGCACATAAACATCTACCGGTACAATACGATCGCACCCTCTAACAACGGAAAAAGAATAATGATAATAGCCGCCACCATTAGCACATGAGCCCATAGAAATAACCCAGCGTGGCTCTGCCATTTGGTCGTACACTTTTCTCAAAGCCGGTGCCATTTTGTTACACAAGGTCCCAGCCACAATCATCACATCGCTTTGCCTAGGGCTTGGGCGAAAGACTATACCAAATCTGTCTAAATCGTAACGAGAGGCGCCCGCGTGCATCATTTCAACAGCGCAACAAGCAAGGCCAAACGTCATTGGCCACATTGAGCCAGTTCTGGCCCAGTTAACGAGTGTGTCGACAGAGGTGGTCACAAACCCTTTTTTGACGACGCCTTCTACTCCCATTCTAGAGCCCCTTTTTTCCACTCATAAAGAAATCCGAGCATTAAGAGTACTAAGAAGATCACCATCGCAATGACGCCCGGCATGGATAAATTTTTAACAATAACAGCCCAGGGAAATAAAAAGGCAACTTCTAAATCGAAGATAATGAATAAGATGGCAATCAAGTAAAAGCGAACATCGAATTTAAAACGTGAACTCTCAAAAGGCTCGAACCCGCATTCGTACTGAGATAACTTTTCGGGCGTAGGGTTTCTTGGTGAAATTAAGGCACCTAGCCCAATCAAAAGCGCAGCAATCCCAAACGCTATTCCCATAAAAATGAGAACAGGAAGATAATTATCTAACATGTTAACAGGTGCAGGAAGGTAATCTTCTAACACTTTTTAGAATCCTTACCAGATAAAAAGCATTTGCCAAACACAATCTTAACCAGTGTCATGGTTTTATCAAATCTTTTTGGTAACTAATCAGCACATATTTCAGGGTGCACCCCACAGCAGGATTGCTCCCTGCTATTGGTGATCCCTTCACCTTTGTAAAGATTGATAATTTAAGATGTGGTGCCCAAGGCCGGACTCGAACCGGCACAGCTTTCGCCACTACCCCCTCAAGATAGCGTGTCTACCAATTTCACCACTTGGGCTTAATCTACTTCTGGAACATCGCTACTAGCAGGGCTAGGAGCAGATCCTTTATTAATAGTTGTTTCTTGCATTGGTACAGGTTCTTCCTGTAGTAATCTCGGATGACTTTGTTTATTGATGTAGTAAACCAAGATTAAATTCAACACAAAAAATAGCGCGGCCAAGCCTGTAGTCAGTCTACTTAAAAATCCACCTGAGCCCTGGCTTCCAAATACAGTCTGTGAAGCACCACTACCAAATGCAGCACCTGTTTGCGCACCTTTGCCATGCTGAATAAGGATACGACCTACCAGCATGAAACAAACAATAAAGT
>CAZHSJ010000223.1:0-4230 GCA_964535225.1 Uncultured Candidatus Berkiella sp.
TTAGCAGGAACAGGCGCTTGTACTGGTTCCTCACTTGAAGAGGAGCTTGATTTTTTATCGCTAGATTTACGCTCAGCACTAACTTCATTTTCAGAACTGCTTTCTTCTTCTAAGTCTTCTTGAAGATCAACTTCTTCGAATCTTTCATCAACATGTTCAAGAGAAGCCGAGAGTAATGTTGCTTTGCTTAAGGGAAGTTCTTTACCTTCCAGGACTTCACCGGTAGATAATTCGTAATTCGCTTTTTTAAGGCGGCCTGGCACTTCATAACAAAGAACAGGATACAAAAATTTACCAGCATCATCGGTGGCGACTTTAACAGCGTCTTCATAATGGGTGAAGCCGGTTACAACGGCGTCTTTTGCTTTTACGCCTTTGGGGACAGTAGGTTGACAATCCAGATAATCTTGGACGCTTGGGACTTGTCCTTCTTCAATCTCAATCGAACCTGCTACAGTATATATTCTCATACTTCACCTCATTTTTATTAAACAACAACGTAAAAAAATTAAACGTAATACGTAATAGATGTCATTATTTTAGATAAAATCCGCATACCAAATGTTACCGGGGTAGGTAAGGTAGCAGCACCCTTATCCATGGCAAGTTGTGCATGCATGGCTTCTTCTTGTTGCATTAAAGAAACAATACTTTTGCTTTGCAGATCTTGTTCTGGTAATGCCTGTAAATGTTTTTCTAAATGCGCACAAACTTGATGTTCGGTTTGCGCTAAAAACCCTAAACTCCATTTATCGCCCATTATTCCTGCCACTGTGCCAATAAATAAAGAACCCGTAAACCACAATGGATTTAAATAGCTTTTATGCCCACCTAGCTCCTGTATTCTTTGTTCGCACCACTGTAAGTGATCTTTTTCTTCCTTGGCCGCCTTACTAAAATCTTCACGAATAGCGGCATTTCGTGCAGTGAGGCTTTGGCCCAAATAAAGCGCCTGCGCGCATACTTCACCCGTATGATTAATGCGCATTAAAGCAGCACTATGTTTTTTCTCTTCACTTGTTAGTGTGCTAGGTGGATATTGCAAACTGGGTGATGGCCGATGTTGGTCGCTATGCTTTGGTGGTAAATCGTGAATGGCCCGTATACACTGGGAAAGACTCATTATGAGGCGATCCTGCCAGCGGTACTGTCTTGGGTTGTTAGTTGAAATCACAATTTTACCATTCAAACCAATGAGGAATGTAAAGATGCGCAATCATACCAAAAAAAGAATGAAATCGGCACTCAATACCGCAATTACTTTAGGCATTATGGCAGGCAGTAGCGCGGCGATAGCTGCGAATGGTAAAGAGGCGCCTAAAGAAATGGAAAAATGTTACGGCATTGTTAAAGCAGGGATGAATGATTGCGGCACGCCTACACATTCATGTGCAAGCCACGCAACTAAAGATGCAGATCCCAGTGAGTGGATTTACGTGCCAAAAGGCATGTGTGATAAAATTGTAGGTGGTAAAACTAAATAAAATAAGGGGCAGAAAACCTGCCCTTTGTTGAGTGCTTATGGATTTAAAATCACATCAAACGGAATTTGTTGCAGCCTTATTAGGTCAAGAAAATCAAATTGAAAAGCTGATTGCTGCGCCAAGCATGCAAGCTAAAAACTTTATTGAGCGTTATAGAAAAAGTCGAACCGCCAGATTCAACAAAATTTTACAAAGTACTTATCCTGTTTGCCATGCTTTAGTCGGTGATAACTATTTTAAACAATTAGCTCATTTTTATCAGAAAGAATATCTCCATGATGAGCCCGAACTCACTTTTTATGGTAAGTATTTTAGCGCGTTTTTACATTCACCTAATCTACATCAAAACTTAGTGTACTTACCTGATATGGCCCGTTTAGAGTGGGCGTGTTATCAGATCTTGCAAGGAAGTTTTATCGCAGGGATGGAGGTGAACAAATTATCCGAGATCCCAACAAAGAAGCAGGGATTATTAAAGTTCACCCTTGGCGCGACCCATAGTTTATTTACCTCACCTTATCCTATTGCGGCTATTTGGCAACAACATTTTAAACCGCCAGAATTACACCGCGAAATTGATTTAAATGAAGGCCCTTGTGAGATGTTGGTATATCGTTCGGGCTGGGATTTAACCCTAGAGCCTTTATCGAAGAGCGAGTATTTATTTTTAAGTTGTATAGAACAGGGTATGCATTTTGCGAAAACGTGGGAACAATGTGATGCGGTTTTTCCAGGGCTCCCCTTCGCTGACTTATTTGCAAAGGCCGTAAGAAGGGGATGGATAACTGATGTCATTTATGATGCGCGGCAAAATTAATTAATAAGAAAAAGACTTAATTTTACACGGTCATAAATTCTTCATTTGAACGGGTAGGGGTTGCTGCTGGCGAATCGATAATATCGAGGCGTTTTAGCAAAGAAGCTAAATCACGACGCCATTTTTCATGTTCTGCTTTAAGCACCGTATTTTCTTTTTCAAGCTCTTCAACTTGCATACGTAACAGTTCAATTACCTCAACAGCATGAGATACTTTTTGTTCCAGTTTCATTAAGAGATCAGAAGTCATACACTATTCCTAAAAGCTAAGTTAAAATTTTGGTAAGCTTATGTTAACTAATGAATAAAAGGAAGGGCAATGCAAGAGCCTGATGAAAAAAAGCCAACCCTATGGCAAGTTATCCAAAGTGTTTTGGCCTCTTTTTTGGGAGTGCAAAGCGCAAGCGCACATCAACGTGATTTCACCAAGGGTAACCCCTGGGCTTATATCCTCATCGGTATTGTTGCAACGGTTTTATTCGTGCTCGCCTTGGTTGGCGTGGTGCGTTGGGTATTGGCAGGTACGTGACTAAAGAGAGCTAGCAGATGGGACGGCACCTGCCTACGTTAAAACTACGGCAAGGCAGGCAGAGGCCGTCCCCTACAGCAATTCTGTAAATTAAGTAAACAAAACTTCTGATTCAACGCCTTGGGTTTCTAACACTTGGCGTAATTGCTTTAAGGCTTCAACTTGAATTTGACGCACGCGTTCACGGGTTAAGCCCACTTTTTGCCCTACTTCTTCTAAAGTTGCTTCTTCATAACCATATAAACCAAAACGTTGGGCTAAAATAGAACGTTGTTTGTCATTGAGGTTTTGTAAGCACGCATTTAAACGGGTATACAAGTTGTTGTTTTCCAATTCAATGGCAGGCTCTTCAGATTCATTGTCTGCCAATGCTTCTAACAAAGGCTTCTCTGATTCATCCCCCATGGGGGTGTCGAGCGATAAGGTTTTTTCGTTTAAACGCAATAATTTATTCACTTCATCAGGAGAAATATTAAGCGCTTTGGCAATATCTTCATAAGAAGGTTCGTTCTCAATGCTTTGCGCTAATTCTCGTGCTTTACGTAAATAAGTATTTAATTCCTTGATAACATGGATGGGCAAGCGAATCGTTCTGGTTTGATTCATTAGCGCCCGTTCAATGTTTTGACGGATCCACCAAGTGGCATAGGTTGAAAACCGAAATCCTCTTTCAGGATCAAATTTTTCAACGGCACGAATAAGCCCTAAATTACCTTCTTCAATTAAGTCGAGTAACGTCAAGCCGCGGTTTAAATACCGTCTGGCAATTTTAACCACTAAGCGTAAATTGCATTGAATCATATGATTCCGTGCTTTGAGATCCCCTTGCAGGGAAAGTCTGGCATAGAATATTTCTTCTTCGGCGCTGAGTAAGGGGGAAACCCCTATTTCTCTTAAGTAAATCTGAGTTGGATCAACATCTGAAGTAGAAAGGATCTCTTTATCATCTTCGATGATATCTTCGATAACCTCAGTCTCATCTTCCTCAATACTGACCTCTTCTTGGTCTGTTGGATTACTTCTATCTTCTGTTTCACTATAAGAAAAATCGATGGGCCCATTCCAGACATGTTTCATTTTTTAACCCTCCCACAGTATTTGTTGTCTACCTTTCACTATGCATTTGCTGTGCCTAGATAATTTTTTTATTAATAATCAACAAAGTAGAAAATTTAGGGGGGGATACGTGATTTGAAAATGTAAAAGAGTCTGGCAGTTGAAATATAAGGGCATAACGGTGTTAGAATGGGGATAGTCTTTAATAGGGTCAAAGCATAAGGCGTCAGGGAATGACTAGAGCGGAATTAATCGATGCCCTCGCAGCAAAGCAACCACATATCCCCATCAAATTAATTGAGCAAGGGGTTAAAGAAGTTTTTGAGCAAATGGCCTTCGCCCTC
>CAZHSJ010000224.1:0-4224 GCA_964535225.1 Uncultured Candidatus Berkiella sp.
AGATAGAAATAGCTAATGAGATCTTTTCTTCACGCGTCCGATGCTTCATGCTTTCCCACTTACATGAGCACTTTTTGCCGTTTTGGCACTAGGCGTTGGCGTGTCATCTTGCGTGACCAAGCCAACACTGTCTGTGCCTGCTTGCTGCAGCAATACCATCGCCCCAATCACCTTAGCATAATTAACGCCGCCATCTGCTTTTACCAGCACCTTACGCGTTGGGGTGCGTTTAAGCTCTTTTGCAACCCGTTCAATTAAGGGATCTTTATCCATAGGCAACTGTGGGTTATCGGCAATATTAAGGTAATAGTTGCCGCTTTTATCCACACTAACAATAATGGGTTCTTTTTCAGAAGGCGGTAAGGCTTTGGCGCTGGCTTGGGGTAAATCAACGGCTACCCCTTGTTGCAACAAAGGCGCTGTGACAATAAAAATAACCAACAACACCAACATTACATCGATGTAGGGCACCACATTAATTTCAGCAACCAGTTTTTTAGTCCGACGTTTTTTTAGCATAGGGTGCCTACTTTTGGGCAAGATCAAAGTTAGGGCGCGACTCATCGTTTTCTTGCCAAGATTGGCTATGCAGCCTTCGGTGCAACGCGCTTGAAAACTCTTCAGCTAAGTTGTCATAGGCGCGAATAAGCTTATCTACCTGATGATTAAAACGGTTATAGGCAAAAACGGCAGGAATAGCAGCAAACAAACCTAATGCGGTTGCAACCAGGGCTTCTGAGATCCCGGGCGCCACCATCGCTAAGGTTGCTTGTTGGGTGGCCCCTAAGCCACGAAATGCCGTCATAATTCCCCATACGGTGCCAAATAAGCCGATATAAACACTGATGGAACCTACTGTCGCTAAAAAGGGCAGAGATTGTTCTAGTTCGTCTTCTTGTCTGGCAAGGGCAACGCGCATCGCACGCTCAGTGCCTTCCATGACCGCATCTTGAGGTGCTTCATTTTTATAGAGCCTGACAAACTCTTTAAAGCCCTGTCTAAACACTTGCTCAATGCCATGACCTTGATGGCGTTTTTGCGCCAAGTAATCATAAAGGCGGTTTAAATCGGCACTTAAGTGGAATCTTTCTTGGAATTCTTCAAATAATTTTTGCGCCTGACGCAGCGCATAGCCACGCTGAAAAATCAGCGACCAAGAAATGACTGACAATATCATCAAAATTAACATCACAATCTGGACTAAGACACTGGCATCAGTGAATAAACTCATTAAAGATAAGTCAGTGTTCACTCTTTTAGCTCCTTGATTACTGCCGCAGGGATGGCGCACGGCTTAAATTGATGATTGACACACACCACAACAACCTCACCTGAACATATCATAGTATTCATATCACTCGGATCAAAATAGATATTCTGTTTGAAGGTCATGCTTGCCTTACCAAACTTATCTAAGTTAGTAGTTACTATAATATTTTGTTGCAGTTTTGCCGGCCTCTCAAAAGTAATATTGACAGCCCGCACAACAAATTGTACGCCAAAGGTATCAATTAAAGCTGGCAAACTCAATCCTTTTTGCTGCAATAGCGTTGTTCTGGCTCTTTCAAAGAACTTTATATAGTTAGCGTGATAAACTATTCCCGCTGCATCGGTATCTTCATAGAAGATCTGCACAGGATAAAGATGGGTCATGAAGGCACCTTAAGACCAAAATGTTTGTACGTTAGCTCTGTTACTACTCTGCCTCTTGGCGTTCTGGTCATAAATCCTTGTTGAATTAAATAAGGTTCAATCACATCCTCGATGGTATCTTTAGACTCGCCTAATGCGGCCGCTAAACTATCAATGCCCACGGGGCCGCCCCCAAATTTATCAATAGCACACAGCAGGAGTTTTCTATCGAGTATATCAAAGCCTTGGGAATCGACTTCCAAAAGCGCTAAGGCTTCTTTTGCCAAGGAAAGGGTCACAACGCCTTCTCCCCGCACTTGAGCAACATCCCTTACCCGACGCAATAAGCGATTGGCAATTCTAGGGGTTCCGCGTGAGCGGCTCGCAATTTCCTGTGCTCCTTCAGGCATGATAGGAATATTAAGCACGCTGGCAGCGCGCATCACGATTTTGTTTAAATCACTGACGGAATAAAATTCTAAACGTAATACAATACCAAACCTGTCACGTAGCGGTGACGTTAACATCCCCGCTCTGGTGGTGGCACCAATTAACGTAAACGGTGGAATATCCAATTTAATGCTTCTTGCTGCCGGGCCTTCCCCAATCATGATGTCAATTTGAAAGTCTTCCATGGCAGGATAGAGCACTTCTTCTACAACGGGCGATAATCGATGAATTTCATCAATAAACAATACATCGTGTGGTTGTAAGTTCGTTAAGATAGCGGCTAAATCTCCCGCCCTTTCGATGACAGGACCCGAGGTTTGCTTAATGTTCACATCCAATTCATTTGCCACAATATTTGCCAGGGTGGTTTTACCTAAACCGGGGGGGCCGAAAATCAATAAGTGATCCATCGCCTCTTTGCGGTGTTTTGTTGCTTGTATAAAGATCTGCAACTGCTCACAAGCTGCACGTTGCCCTGTATAGTCTGCTAATCGTTGCGGGCGAATAGCTGCCTCAGAGGAGCCCTCTATCTGATTGGTAAAACTTGAAACAACGCGATCGGTTACTTCACTATTCATACTTTAGCTAATCCTTGCAGCGCTTCTTTGATAATATGCTCACAGTTTTGAGATTGATCTTCCACTTTTGCAACCGCTTTCGTTGCCTCGGATTGCTTATAGCCCAAGCTTACTAATGCTGCAATTGCTTCTTGTATCGGATCTGCCTTTACTTTCTTAGACAAAGCCAGGGTTGTGTGAGCACAAGATAGGGGTAAATCTAATTTCGCTATTTTATCTTGCATCTCAACCAAAATACGCTGCGCTGTTTTTGCACCAATACCCGGTAATTTTTGTAAGCGCTCAACAGATTGCTGTGCAATAACCATAGCAAAGTCCGCTGGCGATAGGCCAGATAAAATGGCCAAAGCCACTTTGGGACCAACCCCATTAATTTTAATGATTTCTTGGAATAAACGACACTCTTGCTGGCTGACAAACCCATACAACACCTGCGCGTCTTCACGTACGATAAAATGGGTACGCAAGGTAAGCTCGTTCCCAAGATCTGGCAAACTGAAAAAGGTGGATAAGGGTGCTTGGAGCAAATACCCAACCCCATTCACGTCTATCATTAAAAAGGGAGGCGTTTTTTCAATCAGCTTACCGCGAAGTTGTCCTATCATATCCCTTCCATGTTGCGCGTTTGCGACGTTTTGGTTGTTGGTTTAGCAATAAAGGTGATGCCATCATATGACTATGACATAAAGCCACCGCCAGTGCATCCGCGGCATCGGCTTGCGGCTTTTGGGTTAGGTTTAACATGATTTGAATCATATGCTGAATTTGGCTTTTATCCGCATTTCCTTTGCCCACAATCGCTAATTTAACTTGCCTTGCGGCATATTCATAAACCGGGATCTGTGCCGACATGACAGCAGCAATAGCCACCCCCCTCGCTTGTCCTAATTTCAAGGCACTTTGCACATTTTTTTGCACAAATACTTGTTCAATGGCTAGCTCAGTCGGTTTATAAAGACGTACAATTTCTTGAATTTCGGTAAATAAGGTTGATAGTCGACTTGGCATATCGCTTGCAGTTAAGCGAATGCAACCGCCCATTAGACAAAGTGCTTCTTTATTTTGTACTTCGATAATGCCAAAGCCGGTTAGCCTTGAACCAGGATCGATACCTAAGATCCTTCTTATGGTAGACATTGATTATCCTAGCTGGCGACCAATGTCATCGGGTATGTCTGCATTAGAATAGACTTCTTGTACATCATCTAAATCTTCTAGTAAATCTACCATTTTCATAAATTGCTGCGCGTCTTCCAAGCCTAAGGGGACATTCACCGAAGCTTGCATGGTTATTTCCGCATTTTCAGGCGTAAATCCACTTGCTTTTAACCTATCTAACACATCGGAAAAAGCCTCGGGTGTGGTATTGAGGGTAAAACAGCCATCATCCTCTTTTATGACATCATCAGCGCCTGCTTCAATCGCCGCTTCCATCAATTTATCTTCATCCGTTTTACTATCAAATGACAGCTGACCAATTTTAGTAAATAAATAGGAAACCGAACCATCCGTGCCTAAGTTGCCCCCCATTTTGGTGAATACATGGCGCACCTCCGACACGGTT
>CAZHSJ010000225.1:0-4221 GCA_964535225.1 Uncultured Candidatus Berkiella sp.
CGGGCTGATTATGTTTATTTTTCTTGGATAACCACTTTGGCATGGCGCCGGTTTCCAGGGAATGATGCATCCCCTTCGCAGGGCCAATGATCCAAGTATTATTGCCCGCAAAAGAACCTACTATTGCCATAAAGGCAATCAGTTTAACGGCCCATCCCATTCCAAAATCGGTAAAGAAAACATTAAACACCTGCATAACACCAGAAACAATGCTGATCTTGGGAACTACCACCGCCATGGATAAAGAGCCTAAAATAGAAATACCGAGTATCAAGATGGTCGAAAGTAAAATGGCTTTGGGATAAACCTGTTTGGGATTTTCAGTTTCATTAGCATAAAAAGCAGACATTTCCATACCCGCTAGACCTAATACTACGGCACCAAAGAAAACCACATTACCCAACGAAAATGAAGGTAACCACCCATTTGATGCTTGCAAAGAAATAGGCTTACCAAGACATAACCAAATGACTGCTAAAATAATGATAAGCAATCCTGGAATAACGGTGCCTAAAAAAGCACCAATGGTGGAAACCGCAGCAGATGTTTTCATTCCTAAAAAGTTAAGCAAGGTTAAGGTCCAAAAAATCCCAACAATCGCGAAAAACATAAAGTGTTTATCTTGTGCAAGGGTGGGATCAATTAAATAGGCAATGGTTGCCGCTAAGAAGGTTAATACTGTTGGAAAGGAGGCAATCGAGAACATCCAATTCATCCATTGGGCAAAAAAACCTATTCTCGGACCGAATGCTCTTGCCACCCAACCATAGATCCCGATCGCCTCTGGCCAGGCTGTTGCGAGCTCTGCACATACTAAAGCCGTTGGGATAAAAAAAAGTAAGGCCGCCACCAAGTAAAATAAAATGGCTGAGAAACCATATTCCACCATAAAGGAAAGGTTTCTGAGGCTCACAATGGCAGCAACGTTAATGAGGGCTAAAGAGATAATCCCCAGAAATTTCTTAGGTGCGGTCATGGTATTTTGCTCATTATCAATAATAATGACCTAAGTAGAGCATATTATGCAGTTATATGCAACTTTAATGCATATTTATTCGATAAAAGGCTCACCATGCCGATACTTACCCTAAAACCACGGTCACGAATAAAATATTTTCACAACCTCTGTTAGGATGAGTATTGTTACTTATCTATTAAAAAAAATTACTAGAATATATTTTGTTGACTAACATTATTGGGGTGTATGTTGAAAAACCACCTACTCGACTCTCTTATGCTTTTAAAAAGCTTGAATGATCTCGAGCGAGTTCAAATATTAGAACAACTTGCCACGCGTATTCCCTTGTTTATCCCACAAAAACAACCAGCCCTTATCAATGCCGCTGTCTTGGTACCTATTATGCTGCAAGGAAGTTCCCCCACCATTTTATTAACCAAACGTATGCCTGATTTATTGCATCATGCGGGTCAAGTCAGTTTCCCCGGCGGTAAGTGCCATCAAGGAGAAAATGCGGTTGATTGTGCCCTAAGAGAAAGTGAAGAAGAGATCGGCCTGTTGGCGAAACACGTTGAGATCATAACCACCCTTGGGAGCTGGCCGTCTTATAGTGGTTTTAATATTAGCCCTGTGATTGGACTTATTTCAGAAAAGGTAAACTTAACACCACAAGCAAGTGAAGTAGCAGAAATTTTTGAAATACCACTTGAGGTTTCTTTAGATATTTCACAATTTAACAGAGTCGATAAACGCTTACCGGCGCCACATCATTATTTTGAACTGCAATTTAAGCAAAAGAGAATCTGGGGTTTTACCGCAGGGCTACTTTTGCTTTTGGCACATATAGCCAAACGCGATTTATATTCTTAGTAGCGACTTTTCTTTTAGCACACTAAAGAGATTTATAATGTCTGATGAGCCCATACACACTAATGAGGAGCCACGCACATTCCATCACCACGGCAGGTGTATTCCAGTTAAAATACAATGAATATAAAATAAGAATGGCGCCAATAAGGTTTAGTATTGAATATAATCGGCCTGTTGAAAGAATTTTATCTATTTGCAGCAAAAAATAAGCAAATAAAGTAATTAGCACCCCAACTATACCAACAAAATCGGCAATAATATCAACGATATCCATAATGAGTAATTTTATAATCCTTTATGTGGGACATATGATGGGTACAAATATTATCACATGACCTCAAGTTAAAGAAGCCCAATTAAGTTTTCAAACTTTTAAATTGAGACAAGGGAACTAGGTTAAAATTTCCCTTAAGTAGTATGAAGATAGATCCCGGATATTTAGTCTTACTCATTCGCATCTCATAAGTAAGACTAAATTCCGAAAAGACAGATCCTTAAAATTATCTGCCTTTATCTGAAAGCCTATAGCGCATTATCTTAACAAACGACGGTAGGTTCTACCTGTATTATTGGCAATACCGGTATTACTTGGGGCATTTCAATCACTAAAGGAATAGGCACAGTTTGAACCTCTAGTTTAGGCGCTACTATCTCATCTACAAACGACGAAAAAATATTTTCAAGCGGCTTTGTGTCACTCACCTGCAAAATATCAGTTATGTTAAGCACCTCCTGATGGGACAGGCGATACTCATCACAAGCTTTCAAAAAGGCTTCCATTTGAGCCAGCTCGCTTTTCTGCGATTCAGTAAAGTACGGCTTAGGAGCACTTCCGAAAAAGTACTCGAAATAACCTGGTGTATACGGCTCCATATAGCTAATGGTTTTGTAGCAATTAGGATCGTATTTAATTAAATCCTGGCCAATGAAATGATCAAAGGTTTCAAATACTAAGGGATCATCTAATTGATCTAAGATCACCACCCCTTTAAGAATATCACTCTCACTAAAAGGATTATGATGGTTTTCTAATGCATAAATCACTAAATCATCAAATATTTCATTCTGAGCAAGTGATTCAGGGTGCTCTATGACATCTTTTAATGCATAGTTAAGATCAAAATCTTCAAACAATAAAAAGGTATCTTTTGCTAAGATATGGGCAGTCACCGGATCAACACCATAGTTCATAAAACTTGCTACAAAAGACGCCTCAATGCCCGCTTCTAAGGATGTCCACACACAATTTCCAATAATCTGTGTTGGATTTTCGATTTCACCAATTTTATGTAAGCCCAAAACATCAATCAGTTGATTCTGCAAATAGTTATGATTACCATCAGCTTCAATCATTCTATCAAGAACATCAACAGTCAGTGAATTTGGTTTCGTGATCAAAAATTCTTCAATCCCATGAATACCATCGCTCATATGCCCGCGGTTGCAACGATAAAGTGTATCACCTTGAATAACAAAGGTAATAGAATGACCATCCCAACCAGAAGGAATAATAACTAAATCACCTTGGTTTATTTTGCTTAAATAAGCTTCTGGTTCAAACACACTGGCACTAAATAGCAGGGATTCAGTCACATCTATAAAGGTTTGATGTGCAAAAGCTGGTAACGTACTATTATAAACAACGGTATCATAAAAGTTGGTAAACGATTCCGCCATGGCTAAAGCGCCGAGTCGATTTGCATAGCCATCTAAGTCAAAACAATTATAGCCATGGCCGGCAATATCTTTTAATTCAATACAACCATTAAATTCATATCTTAAGGCAAACACCTTGGCAACTTGATAGGTATCTAACAGCGTTAAGTTATTATTTTCTGGTGCTAAAGTTAATAAGTATTCTTTAATATCATAGGTTTCAAAATCGTTGAGTAATATAAGATTATACTCAACATCAAAACTTGGATGATGTGCAATTTGATCAGCTAATTCTAAATTGTCTTGATCAAAAGCCCATAAAATCGGCGGTATGCCACTATTTGTTGGGATATTAACATCGACTTTGGGATTAGACAGTAATACCTTAGCCACATCCTCACAACCGTTATAAATGGCATCCGTTAAAGGCGTGCTACCATCAATCGTGCGTGCATTCACATTGGCGCCCTTATCCAATAACAGTTGAACATAACTCAGTTCATCTGCCATAGCAGCCATATTAAGGGGGGTTGAATTATCATAATAGGAACGAACTTCAATATTCATGCCCAAATTTAATAAGGCATTAAAACTTTGCGGTTTATCGTTCATAATAGCGATATGAAGTAAACTGTCGCCGTACTGATCTCGAATGTCGTTAAAATTAACGCCCGCTTTGTAATATTCTCTCAAGGCATTAATGTCTTGCGCTATACAAGCATTGATAACGCTTTTCC
>CAZHSJ010000226.1:0-4220 GCA_964535225.1 Uncultured Candidatus Berkiella sp.
ACAAAACCCGGAAGTCTGGACAAAGTCAGTAGGCATGCAATCTCAGTTAATTCAGCAACCTCAGGCTTAATTGCTGCTATGGGCGCAGTTGGTATAAGCCCAGGTGACGAAGTCATTGTTCCTCCTTACACAATGTCAGCCACAGCTATCGCACCGCTTTTTTATGGTGGTGTCCCAGTTTTTGTTGATGTTGAAGATGAGCATTTTTGTTTAAATTATGATTTAGTTGAAAAAGCTATTACTCCAAAAACAAAAGCAATTATAGCAGTAAACCTATTTGGACATCCCGCACAGCTTGCTCTCTTGCGAGCATTAGCTGACAAATATAATATCTACCTTGTAGAAGATAATGCGCAAGCTATTTTGGCAAAGGAAGGCGCTGCTTACACCGGAACTATCGGCCATATTGGTATTTTTAGCTTAAATGTACACAAGCATTTAAACGTTGGTGAAGGCGGCATTGTTGTTACCAATGACGATAATCTTGCTAAAAGGCTTCAACTGATCCGAAATCATGGAGAAAATGCTAGTGAATGGATGCAAGTTTCTGATTATAGCAACTTAATAGGTTATAATTTTAGGTTGTCTGAATTACATGCAGCTATTGCGCATTCACAATTAAATTCTCTGGAACATTTCACCCAAAGAGTCATCACGATAGGCAATACGCTCTCAACACGCCTACAAGGACTTCCTGGCATTAGCACACCTAAAATTCGGAGTAATTGCTCACATGTATATTTTATGTGGTCTTGTACTTTTGATGAAAACATTACTGGTTTAACTAGAGATCAATTCTGTAAAGCACTTCTTGCTGAAGGCTTCCCCATAGCGCAGGGTTATGTCAAACCACTTTACAAACTGCCTGTGTTTCAAAAGAAAATAGCATTAGGACACTCAGGTTTTCCTTTTAACCTGAGCAATGTTACCTATTCAGATGGATTATGTAAAATGGCTGAAAATCTTCACTATAAGCGCTTATTTCAATTTCAGCCTGTTAGCTGGGATGTCAGCTCGTCACAATTAAACGATTTAGTGAATGCGTTTATTAAAGTATATGAAGAGCTTCCGAAAGAAATAGTCAAACATGAAGTGTGTGAGCAGTAAATCATGAAGTATTGCCAACGTTGCATAATGCCCGCCACAAGACCAGGATTAAAATTAAACAAAGAGGGTATTTGTGGCGCCTGTTTATGGTATGAAAAAAAGCAATTCATTGACTGGGACACGCGCGCGAATGAGTTTCAGCAAATTGCTACATGGGCAAAAAAAACAACGCGTGCCAGCTGGGATTGTGTTTTGGGTGTCAGTGGTGGCAAAGACAGCACATGGCAAGCCATGGTTTTAAGAGACACTTTTGGATTAAACCCCTTGTTAGTTCAGTTTGCAAGTTCAGATGGTACTGAGTTAGGCAGGCAAAATATTGAAAATCTTGTAAAATTAGATTTTGATTTAATTACGGTGCAACCTAATCCACAAATAGCTCAGCAATTATCGAAACACTCCTTTTTTGAGTTTGGCAATATTCACAAGTACGCAGAACTTGCGTTGTTTTCAGCACCTTTTAGCGTAGGCATAGATTATGGAATACCGTTAGTATTATTTGGCGAAAATCCTGCGCTTGAGGCCGGCGATCAAAATGATGGCGAAGGTTTCGATGCAACAAAAATCATTAACAATAATACGCTACAAGGTCAAAGCTGGCGAATATGGTTAGATGAAAAAAACGATATTAATGAAAAATCTCTCCAATTATACCGCTTCCCAACCAACGAGGAATTTTCTCTGTGGAATGGTAAAGGAATTTTTATGGGATATTATCTAAACTGGTCAGGTTGGAAAAATGGTATTTTTGCCATTAAACATGGCATGAAGTGTATTAGAGCTGATTATTCAGATATTGGAATTCACTATACACATAACTCTTTGGACAGTGACAATGGGGGTATTGTCAATTCAATGCTAAAGCATATTAAATTAGGCTTTGGCAATGCGACAGAATTTGCTTGCTATGATATTAGAGCCGGACGCATCACACGAGAAGAAGGTGCTTTGCTTGCGAGAGAGTTAGATGGAAAATGCCATCCCAAATATATTAAAGCCTATTGTGAATGGATAGGGATAACTGAAACAGAATTTTGGGAAAAAGCGAACAGCTTTCGAGGTACTATGTGGAACAAAAAAAATAAAACATGGGAAATAAATTTACCAATATGGGAGCAAGTGAATTGCCCTGATTTTTCAAAATTAAATGATATCATTCAAAGGCTCAATACTGAAAAATTAAGCGAAGAAATTGAGCCGCAAGGTATAGTAGCATGAATAATTCACCCATCACGTATTGCAAGAAATGTTTGTACCCCTCAAATCATCCTTTAAGACTCTCTTTTAATAATCAAGGTGTTTGCTCTGGCTGCCTTGTTCATGAAGAAAAGGATAATTATGAATGGGGGGATGCTTTATGTGAACTGACAAATATCGCTTCAGCCTATCGCAGCCAGAATGCTTTTGATTGCATTATACCTGTCTCTGGCGGAAGGGATTCTTACTATATCGTTCACTTTGTAAAACATATTTTAAAACTTAATCCTTTACTCGTTGCTTATAACCGACATTACAATACTGCTCTTGGAATAAGAAACCTAGAACAGTTACGCACTCGTTTAGGCTGCGACATTGTTATGTCTACACCATCCCCATCTCGCGTTAAAACAATTACACAGCAAACACTTCGTTTATTCGGAAGCATTCATTGGGCCTATCTTGCTGGCTCAAGTGTATTTCCCGTTCAAGTCGCTGTTAAAAGAAAAATACCCTTAATCATTTGGGGGGCGCATCAAGGTGTCGATCAAGTTGGTATGTTCTTTCATAAAGATAAAATTGAGATGACAAGACGATATAGAAAAGAACATGATTTACTTGGTTTTGAAGCTGAGGATTTGGTTGATAAAGCTCCTGGACTAACCGAGAATTTACTGTCGCCCCTGTTTTACCCCGAAGATAAAGAATTAAACAAGTTTAATATAAGAGGCATCTATCTCAATAACTATATTTTCTGGGATAGTAAAAAACAACATGAGTCTATGATTAATACTTATGGTTATGAGCCCTATAAACTTAGTCGTACATTTGATAGTTATAACGATATTGATTGTCAGTATTACACCGATGTACATGATCTAATTAAATATATTAAATTTGGTTATAGTAAAGTAATGGATCATGCTTGTAGAGAACTTAGGCTTGATCGATTAAATAGGGACCAAGCACTTAAATTAAACCATTATTTTTCATCCAAGCCTGTTACAAATCTCTCCCGCTTAACTTCTTGGTTAGAGATCTCTGAAAAGCAATTCTATGACTATCTCGCTCCTTTTCGTGATTTACGCGTCTGGCGCAATCAACATGGAAATTGGATATTAAACGACGACAAGTCAGAGAAAATTGTTTACTCTGAAGAAGAAATTAACGAAATTCTAAATATGCTTAAATTTAAATCATCGCATTCTGATGAGGTAAAGACTCTGATTACATCTCCTCAGTTATTAACCCGCGGCTATGCAACCATGTTTCATCCTAAGGCAAAAAATGAAGAACTTGAAAATTTGTGCAACCGTTGAAGCCAGATTAGCTTCTACTCGTCTTCCAGGAAAAATATTATACCCTTTGGCGGGTAAAAGCTCTCTTGAGCGCATTGTTGAACGACTTCATTACAGTAAACATATAGACAGTGTCATCGTCGCCACCACGATAAGTCCAGAAGATAGATTAGTAAAAAAATTATGCGAAGCAAATGGGATCTTCTGTTTTCGAGGAAGCGTCGAAAACATTTTAGAAAGGTTGTTAGGTGCCTCAGAAGGGTTTGATATTATTGTGCAAGCAACGGGTGATAATCCTTTTGTAGATTATCAAATTATCGATCAAGCAATTCAAATGCTAATTGACTCAAATGCCGATTTTGTTTGTAATAATATTGAAGAATCCTACCCAAGAGGTATAGATGTAAAGGTTTTTACACGCAAGGCATTGCTTAAAATTCAAGAACTTACAACAGATCCTATTGATTTAGTACATGGCAGCTATTATTTTTATCGAAATCAAGATAAATTTACTATCAAATCATTTAAAGCTCCCTCTATGCATGAGCGGCCAGCGTTAAGGCTCACTGTTGATGAACCTGAAGATTACCTTTTGGCACAACATATTTATAATATGCTTTA
>CAZHSJ010000227.1:0-4206 GCA_964535225.1 Uncultured Candidatus Berkiella sp.
GGGCTCAACCGAAATGCCAAAAAGGAAGTAATTTACTTCCATTTAATGGAGCAGCCCTGGCTAGCAACCTGATCTTTGGGCCCTTTTCCTGTTGCAGCGACCATTTTCATGGCCAGTACCAACTCACGTTTGGCGTCGCTCGGCGCAGGTTTTATACCGCTTTCATCTAAACGTCCACGGTACTGCAATTCTAAGTTAGAGTTGTATCCAAAAAAATCTGGTGTACATACAGCACCATACTCTCTGGCCACTTCCTGGGTTTCATCAATAAGGTAGGGAAAATTAAACCCCATTTCCGTTGCCATTCGCTGCATATTTTGATAACTATCTTCGGGATAATCCGTCGGATCGTTGGCGCAGATCCCAACCACCCCTATCCCTTCTTGTAGCAGTGTGGCTGTATCTTCAAGTAACCGTGGCAATATCGCCTTGACATAAGGGCAGTGATTGCAAATAAACATCACTAAAACGCCATTTTTCATCGCACAATCTGCCAAGGTATAATGCTTGCCATCGGTACCCAATAAGCGGAAATCTGGCGCCTTTTTTCCAAAGTCACACCCCGGGGTTTTTGTTAATGCCATCTTTTGCCTCCAAAGAAATGGAATGAGTATAACACTATGTGCTAGTCTGCTTTGACCCCTCAAGGACAGAAAATAGACGCAAGGTTAAGGCGAAAATTATGTCACATTATCGACTATTTACTTCAGAATCTGTTTCAGAAGGCCATCCCGATAAAATTGCTGATCAAATTTCAGATGCTGTGTTAGATGAGATCCTGAAAAGCGATCCCCAAGCGCGGGTTGCTTGCGAGACCTTTACCAAAACCGGCATGGTGCTTGTCGCAGGTGAAGTAAGAACGCAGGCTTGGATAGATATAGAAAATATTGCCAGAGAAGTCGTTAAAGACATTGGCTATAACCACTCCGATCTGGGTTTTGATTATGAATGTATTGCCGTATTAAATGCCATTGGTAAACAATCGCCTGACATCGCCATCGGGGTAGATGAAACCCAAACCCACGAACAAGGCGCCGGTGATCAAGGGTTGATGTTTGGCTATGCCACCAATGAAACCTCTGTGCTCATGCCCGCACCCATTACCTATGCGCATTTACTCATGATGCGCCAAGCTAAGGCACGCAAAGAAAATATACTTCCCTGGTTAAGACCCGATGCAAAAAGCCAAGTGACATTTATCTACGAAAATCATCAACCTGTTGGCATTAGTAGCATCGTTTTATCCACGCAGCATGAACCTGATGTCTCTCAATCAACGTTGATTGAAGCCGTCATGGAAGAAATTATTAAACCGGTTATTCCAGCAAAATGGTTATCCAAAGACACCCAATATCATATCAATCCTACGGGCCGCTTTGTTATTGGTGGCCCCTTTGGTGATTGTGGTTTAACCGGGAGAAAAATTATCGTCGACACTTATGGTGGCATGGCAAGACATGGCGGCGGCGCGATGTCAGGTAAAGATGCCTCCAAAGTGGACAGATCAGCAGCTTATGCAGCTCGTTATGTTGCAAAAAATATTGTTGGCGCAGGTCTTGCCGACAGAATTGAAATCCAAGTTTCTTACGCCATTGGCATTGCCAAACCCACCTCCATTGCGATTGATACTTTTGGCACCGCTAAAATTCCAGATGAAAAAATTATTCAGTTAATAGAACAGCATTTTGATTTAAGGCCCAAAGGAATTATTAAAATGTTAGATTTACTCAAACCCATTTACCGTAAAACAGCCAGCTATGGGCACTTTGGGCGAGAAGATGCTGGGTTTACCTGGGAACGTCTTGATAAAGTTCAACTATTGAAAGAAGCCATTTCTTAAAAAGGAAGACGAGCACTATGCTAGCAAACGATACTTCTAAAGACTTTTGGGTTGCCGATCTTAGCTTGGCTGATTGGGGCAAAAAAGAAATTGCCATAGCTTATACCGAAATGCCAGGCTTAGTGGCACTTCAAGAAAAATATGGAAAGCAAAAACCACTGCAAGGTGCACGTATTGCCGGTTGTTTACACATGACGATTCAAACAGCCGTGTTAATTGAAACCCTGATTGCTTTAGGGGCCAGTGTTCGCTGGTCATCATGCAATATTTTTTCAACACAGGATCATGCTGCTGCCGCGATGGCCGCCAAGGGGGTGAGTGTTTTTGCCAAAAAAGGCGAAACCGAGGAGGAATACTGGTGGTGTATTGAACAAACCATGGTGGGTAAAGACGGATGGCGCCCCAACCTACTATTAGATGATGGTGGTGATTTAACTAAAATCATGCATGAAAAATACCCTGCGCTTTTAAGTGATGTAAAGGGGCTTTCTGAAGAAACAACCACAGGCGTGCACAGGCTCTATGAGATGGCCCAAGCCAAAACACTTAAAGTGCCTGCCATTAATGTCAATGATTCTGTTACGAAATCTAAATTTGATAATTTGTATGGATGCCGTGAATCTTTACTCGATGGCATTAAACGCGCAACTGATGTCATGATTGCAGGAAAGATTGCCGTTGTGCTTGGTTATGGCGATGTAGGCAAGGGGTGCGCACAGGCGTTTCGCGGTTTTGGTGCAACAGTATGGGTTACTGAAATTGATCCTATCTGTGCCTTGCAAGCTGCCATGGAAGGTTATCGTGTGGTAACCATGGATGAAGCGGCATCACTTGGTGATATTTTTGTTACCGCAACGGGGAATGTTAATGTCATTCACCATGATCATATGCTTAAAATGAAACATCAAGCCATTTTAGCTAACATTGGCCATTTTGATTCAGAAATTGACGTTGCTTCTTTGAAAAAATATACCTGGGAAAATATAAAACCGCAGGTTGATCATATTATCTTTCCTGACAAGAAACGTATTATCCTCTTAGCGCAAGGCAGGCTTGTTAATTTAGGGTGCGGTACAGGGCACCCCAGCTTTGTTATGTCAACATCTTTCACCAATCAAGTGTTAGCCCAAATTGAATTGTGGCAAAATGGGAAAAAATATCCTATTGGGGTACACACCTTGCCTAAAAAAATTGATGAAGATGTTGCCAGATTACATTTAGATAAAATTGGCGCAAAACTAACCACCCTGACGAATGAACAAGCTAAATACTTGGGCGTTAACGTTGATGGCCCCTATAAGCCAGACTATTATCGGTATTAATAATGTTTATTCCCAGAATATTTCACCCTCATCCCCTCGTGGTAGGTGAGGACATTACTTTTGATAAAGACACCGCCCATTATTTATTAACTGTGTTAAGGTTGCAAAATGAGGCGCCGGTTATATTGTTTAATGGCGATGATAAGGGCGAATACCGTGCAACCCTCACCATCCACAAAAAGCAAGTTCAGGCCGAGCTGCTTTCTTTTCAACCATCACATACCGAGTCTTTTCTTGAAATTCACTTGGGGCAAAGTTTGCTTCGCGGTGATAAAATGGATTTTGTGATACAAAAAGCAACTGAACTAGGGGTAAGTACAATTACCCCTCTCATTACAATCAATGCTAACGTAAAATTAGATGAAGCCCGTACCGTTAAACGTATGCAGCATTGGAAAAACATCGCGATAAGTGCAGCAGAACAATCTGGCCGCGTTAAAGTACCTGTTATACAAGAACCCCTTGCCCTGTCAGCGTGGGTAGCGTTGCCTTTTGAGGGAAGCTCTGTTGTGTTTTCACCAACAAGTTCACAATCACTGAAGTCACTGCGCTTGAATTTCCCTATGAGAATAGGAATTGGCCCTGAAAGTGGATGGGATGATAAAGAAATTAAATTAATGCAGTCTTATCAGTTTTTAGCCTCAACCTTAGGCCCACGCATATTGCGTACTGAGACTGCAGGCATGGCTGCATTAAGTGTTCTTCAAGGATTATATGGTGATTTATGCGAAACAAGCTTCTCAACTTCAGAACAAAACTTTTGAAGATCAAAAATCACCACTTCTTTGGGAAGCGTGCCCTCTTTAACATAGAGCGCCGTTTGTTCTTGTTCATTAATCCACGAAATATCTTGCGGCTTTAATTTGATCCTACAAGGATGATTATCTATCAATATAGACAAATAAGGTGTTATTTTTCTATTCTCATAAATTGCATTAAGCACCGCAAATTTGCAACAGGGTGAATTCATAGTTTTTTCAAGTAAATCGGGCGAAACCAGGGGTATCTCAAAGCCTCGCCAATGAAGCTGACCGGTTTCCAGGT
>CAZHSJ010000228.1:0-4174 GCA_964535225.1 Uncultured Candidatus Berkiella sp.
TTGTTTTTCTTACTTAACATGATCTTCGTTTGACGGTGTTGCGGTGGTTCCATTTAACATTGAGATCTCCATTAATAAATTTATAACGATGTCTATTGTGCTACAACCTATTGATCATAGTAGACGATATCAAAGCTTATCAAATGAAATTAAGTCAAATCTTCGAATTAAATTTTAGGATACTTTTTTGCAGCTTATTACTTAAACGAGCAAAGAGTTGACTTAAGGATTCATGAGACAACCCTAAAATAGAAGCTATTTCATTCGGTGATAAATGTTGCTTAAATCTTAAAATAAAAGCAGTCATTTCTTTTGGATCTAACGCTAAGAGCGCCAACTTAAAATATTTTTTATCGAAAGCTGCCTTGGCTTCAATAAAGGGAGGGGGTGACAATTTTTGATGATGATTCTGCTGCTTGACAAGAGGGTTAGGCTTTAACCCTCTTTCAAGCAATACTTGATGTAGCCAGTTTTTAGTTGGTTCTTTTTTATTATTATCCATCCTTGGATTGTCCTTATTTAGCTGCTTTTCCTTGCTTGACGAGATCGAGCGCATATAAGTTAATGTAAATCATTTCACCATTACCTTGGCGTAATTCTTCACATTTCTTCTCAAGCCGCGCTTTTCGTTTTTCAGCAACATCCTTAACTTTATCTTTAAAAGCTTGTTTATCGGCATCGCTCATTGCCGACCACTTTGCTTTAGCGTCTTCCATCACTGCTTTTTTGTCCTCTTTGGACATTGCCTTCATTTTATCTCTTGCTTCTTTGTAAGGACCTTGCATATTGCCTGGATCGGCATACACAGTGGGTGTGGTCATTGCAATGGCACTTAGGCATACAATCGCTAAAATTGAATTTTTCATGGAAAACACCTCTTCAGAGTAGAGCCTATTTTTATAGGATTAGCATATTCAAAAGGTAATGACTTAATTATAAACATCAATAGAAGAACTTGCTTCGTGCCAAGATTTACAGCACTTATTTATTCACATTTCCAAGGGAATCTTTTGCAGTAAGCTTCCCGTTGTTTTTCCTGAAATTTTTCTTCATCCTTGGTTTCACATCGTTCAGGGAAACGATCACAATAGCCCTGTCTTTGTTTTTGTTCCCATAATTTCCATTGGTATTCGTGTTCCCACTCATATTTGTTTTGGCATTCCTGTGGGTGTGCTGCGCACCAGTTTTCATCTCGCTCGGTATCTGTTGCATTTTCCAGGGCACCCTCTAGCGAAGTTGCGCGCTTCGCAGCATCCTGTGCCCATAAACAGGGGGCCAACAGTAATAAACTGATGAACAGTAAGGCTTGTCTCTTCATACTAAGAACATAGCCTTTCTGTTTTGGGTAACTCGTGTAAATACATATTTTGAAAATTAGCTAATATAAAAGGGCAGCCCCCCCCCCCTACAGAGCGATAGAATTTCTTTTCTTTCGTAGGGGACGGCCTCTGCGCCGTCCCGATTAGGACAGACAACAAGATCTGTCCTACGATCAGAATAAAACCTGAATACAATGCGTAAAAAGACGCTATTTAGTGGTAGCATAGCAATGGCTTAAGAGAGAACGAGAACATTGTGAGTATATTAACAAACAAAGACTTGCCTATTGGGGTATTTGATTCTGGTGTCGGCGGCTTAACCGTTTTACGTGCATTACAAAACGCACTCCCTAATGAACATTTTTTGTATTTAGGGGATACCGCGCGCTTGCCTTATGGCACTAAGAGCCCGCAAACCGTCAGAGACTATGCCTTAAATGCGAATGAGATTTTAGTTGCAAGCGGTCTGAAAATGCTTGTTGTGGCTTGTAATACAGCGAGTGCGGTTGCCTTAGAAGCGCTACAAGAAAAATTTTATCCTCTTCCTGTATTAGGGGTGATTACACCTGGCGCGAAAGCCGCTTTAGAGGTTGAGGATAGAGGCCCCATTGTTGTGCTGGCAACTGAAAGTACTGCACGGTGGCATGCCTACAAAGAGGTGCTTGCAACCTTGGCGCCTTCGCGTGAAGTGATTGAATGGCCTTGCCAATTATTGGTTGCGCTAGCAGAAGAAGGCTGGTGTGAAGGTGAGCTAGTAGAGGGGATCATTAACAAGTTACTGTCTCCTTTATTTGAACACATGGGTAGCGCGCAAGCAGCTTGTGTGTTGCTGGGCTGTACGCATTTTCCCGTACTCAAAAATGCTATTGCTAAATCGCTGCAACCTATTCCTGTTATTGATCCGGCGCATTCTTTGGCAAATGAAGTTTTTTTAGTTCTTCAAAGTCAAAATTTATTGAGAGTGCTTCGCACGAAAGCAACCACACAATTTATGGCAACCGATGGTATTGAACGTTTTGCCAGAGTGGCACAAACGTTTTTAGGGGCTCCCATCACATCAGCAGATGTTGAACTGGTAACCGTTATTCCTAAAATAACCACAGCCATTAAAAAAGCGATTTAAGCGATATTGGCTAATATTGCTTTAATTGCCTTTAAGGTATTTTCAATTTGTTTAACCGATTTAGGAACCACCAAAATGGTGTCATCGCCTGCAACGGTACCAATAATTTGTACCTTTTCCATATGATGATCTAACAACCTTGCCACCAAAGAAGCAGAGCCGGGGTGGCAATGAATGACAATGAGTTGTTCATTTGCCGTAATATCAATAACCAAATTCAATAGAATATTGGAAGCATGGGTTGGGGCAGGTTCTTTAGGAAGCCTATACACAATTTGCCCAAATTCGTTCTTAGATTTGACGGCGCCAACTTTGCGTAACAGTCTTGAGGCTTTTGATTGATTAATATCATGACCCATTTTTTGTAAGTGGTTGCAAATTTCCTCTTGGGTGTGTGCTACACCTCGGATTAACAGATCGCGTAAGTCTTCAGTTAGTTTTTTTGAGCTCATTATGGTTCTGCTTATATTAATGGATTGTTTTCTAGGTATTGCTTTTGATTTTTGGTGCCAATACTAAGACTCAACAACATAGCCACCGTGTAGAGCACGATTAATATCAGAGTATCTAGGTGGTTTGAGTCGCGATGAAAAAGGTGTGTAAAAGGCAGTGTCCCAGTTAAGTAAATAGTCGAAAGTGCAAATAGGGTAAAACATAGCGCTATTTGGCCGAAAAAATGAGCATACAAAGCTAAGACAATAATACTGGTGCAGGCTATCAGCAGGGTGGGCAAACCACTGTCTACCAAAAAGAAAGCACCATGGGCAATGACAATACCAATTGACACCCATAACCAGGTTTTAGATTTTTCAGCAAAATAGATGCCAGGTACAAAGGGCGTAAAGACGAAACAAAGCGGCGTGAGGCTCAAAATACCGTTAAGCTCACCCAAAAAGGCGACACTGATGCCGATGAAAGAAAAGTGAGTGTTAAACTGTGAAGTAAATATAAGCGCCATCAGATAAACTTGAATTCCGCAAAAAATTGCGCATAGAGCGATAAATTTCCATAATACAGATAAAGTAAAAAGAGGGGTAATTGGTCCAATAAATTTAAGCGAACAATACCGAATCAAAAATGTAACGAATATAAATAGGGACGCTATTACAACACTGACGGGCAAACTAAAGTGATTGAAATAGTAACTTAATAAGGTGCCTACAAATAGCCCAGCCAATAGAGAATTACCTCGCAAAAACAACATAGCGAGGGCAACCCCCATACTTGGCCACAAGGGGGCAAAAAAAGTATTGATAATAATAAGATGATGAGCGCCATAAATAATGATAGCGCTTAAAAAAAACTCAGCTAAACGCCTAGTTAAATAAAGCCGCCGATAGGTATTTTGGTACGAGGGGTGCTTGGCTAGGTGAGCATTTTTTGCTACAACTGCCTCATGAAATAAATTTGTGCGATGAAGAGATGACACGTTGATGCTACCCACACTAAATGATGATGAACTATATCAGGGTTATTTTACAAAAGTCTACCAACATACTAATGACTTGCCCAGTTACGCTATAGAAGAACGCGAAAGTTTAGCCAAACAAGGCATTTGTACTACCTATGGAGAACTATTATACCCCAGCGTTAAGAAATTGATTCATAAAATGGCACTCACAGATTCAGATACCTTTTTGGACTTAGGATCAGGTGTGGGCAAGTGTGCCTTACAAGTTTTTATGCAATCTGAGGCAAAAAGTGTGATAGGGATTGAGGCAGCAAGTGAGTT
>CAZHSJ010000229.1:0-4159 GCA_964535225.1 Uncultured Candidatus Berkiella sp.
AGGGAAAATGTCGACCTATATTGATCCCATCCTAGATAGTATCGATAGCTTTTTAGCCTGGGTAGGTGGTGCCCTTGGGCAAACAACTGATTATTATTGCTCCATAGAAACGGCTGACAGCCGCCACTCATTGGTAGCAAAAGATGGCTCTTTGCTTTCTGTTATTCGCATCCATGGCGCTACTGAGTTAGTTGGCCCTGCTGAGTTTACGCGGATCCACAAAGGCCTAATAAATACACTCTCGCCTTCTCTTTCAAGGCAGGGACATGCCGTTCAAGTATATTTTCACTATGATAGAGATTTAGTGAAAGACGACATTAGAGATATTTTTACCCCGGCCATGGCAACGGCTCAACGCCTTAAAATGGATCTGCACGACTTATTCGAAGAAAGAATAAATCATTTATCTAAATTCTGCGCGAGTGAAGATTGCTTTTTTGTGCTTTGGACAAGGCCTAACTCATTAACGAAAGCCCAATTTGAACAATCTAAAAAGAGCAAACTTGAAAGAAGTCGCGAAGTAAAATTACCTTCGATGAAATATGCGCAAAACATTATGGCGGCTGTGCCTGAACTACGCGAAACACACGATTCCTTTGTTCGCGGTGTTGTTAATGATATGCGCGATGTGAATCTTTATGCCGTTATCCTAGACGTGCATCAAGCTGTTTATGAAATGCGACGCAGTGTAGATCCCGATTATACCGATAGAGAATGGCGTCCTGTTTTACCTGGGGATAAAATTCCTATTCGTAATCTTAAAGATGAGAAAAAAAGAGACGTTTCAGAAATTGTATGGCCCCCGCTCACCCCCCAAATTATTCCAAGAGATGGGGAGCTGGTTAATTTAAGAACTTGCCGTATTGGCGATAAAATTTATTCAACCCATTACGTTGATTTATTTCCGCAGGAAATTAAGCCCTTTTTTGAATTATTTAAAAAAGCTTTACATTCGCGCTTTCCATGGCGAATGTCGATGCTGATAGAAAGTGATGGTATTAAAACGTTAGGAATTAAACCCGTTCTTGCTTCCATCTTAAGCTTTGCTTCATCACAAAATCCGTTGATTTCAGATGCCGCGGAGCTATTAACTTATTACGATACCAGCACCGACTATGCCATTGTAAAACTGCGCGTTGCCCTCTCTACTTGGGCCAGTGTGGGTGAAGAGCGTTTATTAAAAACGCGTGCTGCTGAATTAGCAAAAGCCGTACAAAGTTGGGGCCATTGTGAAATTGGTGAGTTCTCAGGCGACAGTTATGAGTCGGCCCTCTCTACGTGCTTAGGCTTAAGCTTGAATAATATAGCCACGCCTTCGGTGGCGCCACTGAACGACGTTTGTTACATGATGCCCTTTACCAGGCCCGCCTCTCCTTGGGTAACTGGCGCAACCTTACTGCGAAGCCCCGATGGAAAACCTTGGCCCTATCAGCCAGGCTCTACTCAACAAACCACGTGGATCGACTTGGTTTACGCACGTCCTGGTTCTGGTAAATCGGTATTGTCTAACTCGATCAACCTGGCACTTTGTCTGCAAGCTGGGATCTCACGTTTACCTCGAATTGCGGTAATTGATATTGGCCCCTCAAGCTCAGGGTTAATCTCTCTGGTTAAAGAAGCCCTCCCTAAAGAGCACCAGCATTTAGCGGCTTACCACCGTTTACGCATGACACCAAAATATTCGATTAATCCTTTTGATACCCAACTGGGCTGTCGTTTCCCAACACCACAAGAGCGCAGCTTTTTAGTAAACTTCATTACGCTACTCGCAACCCCTATCGGCGAAGCAAAGTCTTATGACGGTGTTTCTGATATGGCCGGCATGGTGGTGGATGAACTATATAAAAATTTACAGGATAATCAAAATCCCAACAAATATACGCGGGATCTTGAGCAGGAAATTGATAAAACGCTTGATGAAATAAGCTTTAAAGCCGATGCGCATACTTCTTGGTGGGAAGTGGTTGATGCGTTATTTGCAGCCAAAAAATTTCACTTTGCCCAATTAGCACAACGTTACTGTTCGCCTTTAATTTCAGACGCGGTGGCCATTTGCCGTACCAAAGCGGTGGAAGATCTCTATGGCAAAATTATTGTACCAACGGGTGAGCCTTTAATTGCTGCTTTTGGCCGTATGTTATCTGCAGCAGTACGTGAGTATCCTATTCTTTCGCGTATTACCCAGTTTGACTTAGGTGAAGCACGTGTTGTGTCGTTAGACTTAGACGAAGTTGCCAAAACAGGGGGTGATGCTGCCGACAGACAAACTGCCGTCATGTACATGTTAGCGCGTTATATCTTAGCGAAAACCTTTTATTTAACTGAAGAAAACGTTGAAGATTTCCCACCACAATATCGGGAATATCACCGACAACGTATTATTCAAATCCGTGAAGATCCCAAACGATTGGTCATGGACGAATTCCACCGCACCTCAAAGGCGCAAGCAGTTCGGGATCAGGTTGTGGTTGATATGCGTGAAGGCCGTAAATGGAAAGTGCAGGTTGCGCTATTATCGCAATCACTTGAAGACTTTGATTCCGTCATGGTTGAATTTGCCACCTCCATTTTCATTATGGATGCAGGTCCACAGCAAGCAATTGATAAATCCGTTAAAACCTTTGGTTTATCCGATACAGCAAGACTCGCGCTTGGTTCGCGCGTGCATGGCCCACGTCCTGAAGGAGCAACCTTCTTGGCGCAGTTTGCAACAAAATTGGGTATGAACACACAATTATGTACCAGTACCTTGGGACCCATTGAATTGTGGGCCTTTAATACAACAGCCGAAGATGCCAGAATCCGTAATGCGCTTTATAAGAAAATTGGACCTTCAGAAACCCGAAAGTTATTAGCTATGCTTTACCCTTCTGGCAGTGCTGCCAAAATTGTAGAGCAACGCCTTGCTAAACGTAAAGAAGCGGGGCAAACCGTGGATGATGCCGCCTCAACAAGTGTAATCGACGAGATAATCGAAGAAATTATGCATGTTTACGAAGGAACCGTAGCGACGATGCCAGGAACGCTTCATTCTTAGGTTTGGATAACATTTGCAAGGTGACTTCCATATCACCTCTTCCCTATATCCCAACTCAAATTTAAATTTAGATATTGAAATCACCTAAGTTGGGCATTAGAATTATGTGCGCATATTCACTCATGAAACCATTGAGCTTGTTCTACTACCAAAGAGATCACCTATTACATTTTTAATATAAAGAACAACAAAAAACAGGAATGGAACTTCTTATACCTAAAATCTGTCTAAACAAATAAAAATACCTAAGAACACGATAAATATTTACAGCTTTCTAGTTGTTAACTTATAAAATAGTACTAAATCTACATAGTTTGATGATAAACTTATCTTGAGGAACAGTGATTCTGAACGAAGGTGAAAAATGAGCTCAAGTTTTAGTTTAGACGTAGCCCTAACGAACCTCTCCAGAGCTTTTACAAGTATCGAGCAACTTGTTGTTGCCATTACTTATATCATCGGCTTGGCA
Organism: Uncultured Candidatus Berkiella sp.; assembly: GCA_964535225.1. Classification (GTDB taxonomy): domain Bacteria; phylum Pseudomonadota; class Gammaproteobacteria; order Berkiellales; family Berkiellaceae; genus Berkiella. Next base: position 3,507 of record CAZHSJ010000229.1, read on the forward strand.
CTGATTGTCCGCGGCATCATGATGTATCGCATATTTGCAAACCAAACCTTTGGATCAGCGCAGCGTGGTGAAATTGCCGGGCCTATGGTCCATATCGTGATTGGCGCTTTATTGCTGTACATTCCTAGCACCCTCACCGCTTCATTAGGAACAGTGTTTGGCACTTCCGAAATTGGTCAGGCACAAAATTTAATAGGCTATCAAACCTTATCAAGTTCAGAAAAATGGCAAAAATTGACCAATGTTGTTATTGATTACATGATTTTAGTCGGTCTTATCGCCTTTGTACGTGGCTGGGTAATCTTATCCAAAATGGGACACTCCGGTAGCCAGCCAGGCAGTGTCGGGAAAGGCCTTGTACACGTTATCGGCGGTATATTATTGATAAATATTGTTGATACGGTAAACATTCTTGGATGTACTTTTGGGTATACCGGCGGTGGCGGATGTACATGAGCCTAATCCGCTAATTTTTTATGAGGTGACATTGCTGTGGATCTTTTACCAATAACAATCACAGCTCAACGGGGATCGTGGCGTCTTTATAACGCACGTAAAAGAAATAATAAATTTTTAGACGTTAAAAAACGCGTTCTTCAACGGGATAATTATACTTGTCGATATTGTGGTTTTTTCGCAAAAGAATTTCAAGA
>CAZHSJ010000230.1:0-4115 GCA_964535225.1 Uncultured Candidatus Berkiella sp.
AGTATCCTATAATTTGTTGATAGTACTATACCGCTGTGTTTTTAATAAGAGTAGAAAATAAGGATAAATGGCATTGAGTGCTGGATTATTGGTACGACTTGTTCAACTTAAGGCCGATTTAACCCTATTTTTACGAGGGTTATCTAAGTCTTGTGTTGTGCTTTCACCTTCCAAATTTTTGGCTTGTGGGGCTGTTGGCTGTGAAAGAAGCAATGTTGGCTGTGGATCTGGCGCACTAATGTTTAACTGTTGCAAACTAGATAGGGTGTCTTCTTCTTTTAGAGCATCCTGAAGTGTAAATATATTGTGCAATATTCTCTCTAGCTTAACCGAGATCTCTTGATTAACTTTGTGCGTTGATTGTTTGTCAGTTTCACGGGTTTCTTGTTGATTAAACAGATCTTCTTGAAGCGCTTTAAGAAGTGTTAAGGATTGCTTGTGCATCTCAAGTTGAATTTCAATCTGTGTTTTAAATGCACTCGCTATTGCTTCAAGCAAGGATGCAATCTTGTCTACGGCTTGTTTCTTTTGGTCTCGCCTTTGTTGTTTTTCCTGTTGCAGAGCTAATTGCAATTGCGTTGTCTGTTTAATGCGTGAATGTAGACATATAAACAGAACGAGAGCATTAAACGCAAAAAATAGGGTTGTTAAATTAGGATAGTTGTCAATTACCTCAACCAGGGCATGGATGCCATCGAGAATCGGCTGGCTTGATTGCGCTAAAAATTCCTCGGCATCTTTGGGTGAAAAACTTTGTCCATCATTTCCAAACATGGGGAAATTCCTTGTTGTTCTGTTGTATTTAGGGTTGAGCATATTTCTATAATTAGCCAAAGTTAGTCAATCATGCTTTCAAACCCCGCAATAACAAGCTTCTGATCCGCTTATAATTGCTTTAGCAGTCAGTTTGCTATAAAATATTTTCTTTATAAAATATATCCAACTAACAAATATTCGCAGGGATGCCTGACAAACAGCAGGTGTAAAATGATTGGTCAAGAAGTACCCTTTAAGCTTTCCGAACAAGTCGCTGATACTGATTTTTATAAATTGATGACGCAATTACCAAAATCAGAAGAAATACGTAATGTAAACAATACCCTGCCGCCCTACACCGCGAAAATGATAGTTGATTGTATTGTTAGTATTTATTCCTATGTTACTGAAAGGGACTATGTTGAAGAAACCGAAACTTTTTTTATGCATACCTGCGCAACGGTATTTTACGAAAATAGAACGCAAGTGCTTATTAAAGACAGAGATCATGCCAAAAAAGCAGCAAATATATTAAACATGCTAGAAAATAACATTGCTGAATTAAGCGAGAAGCTTTCGTCCTATCCTTATAGCGAACAACAAAGAGTAACGCTTACTAAATTTATTAAACTTCTTGAAAGTCATGCCATGTTATTTAGGTTAGCTTTGAGCACGGCATCGGAAGAAAAAAGGGCGCATTTAAAGCAATTTATGGGTGTTGATGTCGATGAACAAGCACCTGTCTGTGTGTTGTCTCCCAGCAAAAAAGCAGCGATCAAAAGTACTTATCCTGCCTCACCCCAAAAGAATGTGGCTTCTCCACAGAAAACACCTAAAAAGCTATCAGCTGCGGATAGGGAAAGTCTTAATGAGCTTTTGCCTCATACGGCTAAACGAAGAAAGCAATTATCAAACGCGGCTTCGGAAGAGGCCTCAAGTGAAGATCCTTGGGTAATTGAACCTTCATCACTTGAGGAAAGTGATAGTTATGAAGGCAAATTAATGCGCTGTAGTAGTGAGGATGATTTAGACATTTTTCTTAGCACTCAAGTGGATGCATGCTTAACCTTTAGGCCAATATATTCTGTTAGCAAAACAGCGAGCGATGAGGCGAAAACGTCTAAAAATGAAGTACCCAAAAGCCCTGCAAAAAAAGGGATGTAAAGGTTGGGCCGCAGCGTTGGCCCAACATGCTGCGCAAGGGCCTAGCCCTAGCCAGTGGTCGTCGTTGAGCAGGTTGGGCCCCGGACCTGTGACACAACCCAAAGTGAAGGATAACACAACCTTCCTATTGTTCTTTTAAATTTCCTCGGTACTACGTTTTAAAACAAAGTATTTTAAAACAGGGTTAATTATTTGATATATATTACCTTGTTTTTCTATTATGTCTTTTTCTTCTAAACCATCAATAGCCGACATGATAGAACTGCTGCTCATTTCCAAAATCAATATTGTTTTTTTATTTGTAAGCTGTGCTACTCCCTTAGCAATTTGTGTTAGCACAGCTTTTTGCCCCGCTGAAAGCTGTAATATATCTTTTATAGCATCGCTTTTTTCTTCTTCAATTATCTCTAACCACGCTTGAGAAACTGCCGACAATAAAGGTGGTGCTTTTTTGTTTAAAGACCAAAGTCGATCACATAATTTATTAACATAAAAAGGATGTCGTTCTGTTAAATATAATATTTCATTCAAAACTTCATCATCTAGTTTATTTTTCCATGCGGATATAGCAGCTTTTTGTAAATGATGATGATAGTGCTTCTGATCGATTCTTTTAAGCTGCATTTTCCAACATAATTTATATAATGGCCTATTCTCGTCTTCAAACATCGTTGTAAGCAATTTTCGGTTGCTTCCAGAAAATAAAATAGTTAGATGTTTTGTTTTTTGTGCAACATGCCTAATCGCAGCTTCTATTCCTGATCCTTTTGCAATACTTCCAACACTTTGAAACTCATCCATTAACATCACTGCCTGCATCCCTTTCTCTTCAAGGAGCTTTTCCAATAACAATAATGCTTCTTTTACATTGGTTGCCGGATCTACAGCATTATCAACTGTTAATTCCAACTTGAATGACGATGATCCAATATCAAGTTTGGGCTTAAGATTTTTAAGGTACTTTTTAATTGAATTAATTATCTTATTTACTGAGCCGAATGATTTTCCTATTAGGTCCACTACGCCATCTAAAATGTATTTTTCTACGGCCCTCTCATTGCTTGCCATATAGAAATCCATTTCAACATATGGCAAACCACTTAACTTTATAGCATGCAATGCTAAGCTTGATTTACCGTATCTTCTAGTTGCTACTAATAATGTATGTTTACCATTTTTTAAATTATCGACAAGCAATTCTGTTTCATTTTCTCGATTGCAAAAAGCAGTACCCTTCGCCAAACCTAATGGAAAATAATCTCTCAATCTCATATATTCACCTCTATGTGAATTTTAACTCGTAAGTATACGTGTCGCAAGTTTGCGAGTCGTAAAGTGTTGAGTGAGAAAGGGCTTGTTTTAAGTATTTGAAAAATATAGGTTTTATGCTAAATGAGTTTAGTGCAGATACAACATTATCTAAGGATATCTGTCTTTTTCCTAACTAGCCACGCCCTTTTGCACTTACAGCAGTTACTTTGGTGTCTGCGACTTCAATTTTATCAACCATGGGGGTTAAGGCCTTTGCAAAAACATCAGCAAGCCCAGAACCCGGGGTAAAAGCCACACCCGGCGGCGCAGGTTTTTATTTGAACAAAAATGTATAACGTTATGTGTTTATGAAATGCGTAATCAATGTGGAAAGATTTTCGAATCTCAAGGAGATGGACTTGTAGTGGCCGGCCTTTGTGCCGGCCATCATGTCTCTAGGTCGACGGTTAGGCGAAGTGCGCAGCCCGGGGTAAAAGCCATACCACCCATTACCGCCGGTGCAGGTTTTGTTTCAAAGATAGTAATGTCAGAGATCTGCCGCTCCCACTTCAACATCACTTAGCAGAATTTTATCAAGCAATGCATCCAGATCTGCTTCAGAGCCAGATTGAATTTGCTTTTTTATATTTTCAGGCAAATCGCAATGATATTTTTTTTGCCAAAATTTTGAGATTAATTTTTGGGCGGCTTTCATACCCTCGGCTTTTCCTTCAGCTTTCCCTTCAGCTTTCCCTTCAGTTATTCCTTGAAGGCGGCCGTTTTGGAAAAACTCTTGTTCCCATTGTTCAAATTTTTCGCTTAACATCGCTTTTACCTCGCTTAATTCACCGAATTCTTTAGTGCTGAATGAATATTTTGGTTTCCATACTCGATTAATATAAGCCACAAAGGCTCTGTGTAAACTACCCAATTGTTGCGTATTT
>CAZHSJ010000231.1:0-4052 GCA_964535225.1 Uncultured Candidatus Berkiella sp.
TGTCTCAAATAGGGACGTTCTCCAAGGTTTGGATATCATGCTGAATAGATACAGTGAATAAACGGTGGGCTAACTTGGCCCACCCCTATCTCCCTAAATTCTTAAACTCTTTAACCTCAACACTTCTAAATCTAACTCATCATTCAGTTTACGAAAAATGTCTTCGTTAATTTGGCTCAAGTTTCTCATTGAAATAAGCTTCTCTCGCTCGATTTTAATCGCTTGGATATTCAGTTTTTTATAAGCATCATATTCTTGTGTCAATTTTGAAAAAGGATTTTCGCTTAACAGCGTTTGTATCATTTTCTGCCGCTTTTGAATTTGATGTAAAAATTCCTCAACAACCTCCATAGCAATATTATTATCAGTTGCAAAGTCATTTATTTTTTTTATCACTTCTTCAATAACATGCAATCTGGCAATCGCCTCATCTTTGGAAGAGTCAATATTTTCCACCAATCCAAATGCTTTTATCATAAAAGGTAATGTCAACGTAGGGATGATTAACGTTGTAAAAATGACAACATAGGTAACAAAAATAAGTAAATCCACATGGCTAAACAACAACCGATGCGCCGTGGCGGAGGGAAGCGCCAGCACTGCGGCCAAAGAAACAATACCTCTCATGCCCGTCCATCCTAGCGCAAATAAATACTTCCAAGAAGCAACCGGATCACGTTGATTAATGGCGGGAAACAGTAACCGCGGTATATAGGCCGCGGGGTAAATCCAAATGATGCGAGCACCAATAACGACGGCACTGATAGTTAATCCATAGCAAATTAAATCACTTAACTGATAACCGCCTAAATTTCGTATTACTGTGGGTAGCTGAAAACCAATTAGAGTAAAGACAAAACCATTAATCATGAACAACAGCGTTTCCCACGCCGCCTTAGCATTTACTTTAGTATGCGATTTTGCAAACTCAGGAAAACGTATACCTGCCAAAATACCGGCAACTACGGTAGAAATAACGCCAGAAAAACCTAGCCTTTCTGCAACAAGATATGAGGCAAAAGCGGTAATAAAGGTAAAAGCCGTTTCCGCTTGTCTATCCTGAATATAACGATAAAGTGTAATACCTACATAGGATATTGCAACCCCAACTAACGCACCGCCTGCGGCTATTAGACCAAACTCCATTACCGCATCAGGAAGGGAAAAAGTTCCATACAAAATGGCCGCGATACTAAAACGATATATTATTAGCGCTGTTGCATCATTAATTAAACTTTCCCCTTCAAGAATGGCCACCATTCGCTTAGGCGCCCCTAACCGTTTAATAATTACTGTCGCAGCTGAAGCATCTGTTGGCGCCACTATTGCACCTAGCAAAAAAGCTTCCGGCCAAGTAAACGAAGGTATAATCCATTTTACTGTTATCGCTACCATCCCGCTGGTAAAGAGAACCAAACCAAACGCCAATAAGCTTATTGGTCTAAGGTTATATTTAAATTCTTTCCATGAGGTAAAATAGGCAGCAGAAAATAAGATAGGCGGCAAAAATAAGTCAAATACATATAAGGGATTAAGCTGTACGATTGGTAAGCCTGGGATAAGGCTAATTAAGCAGCTACCTATAAATAAAAATATCTCAAGGGGGATTTTAAAGCGATTGGCAACCGGCACGGATAAAATAGCAAGCAAAAGAATCAATATAGATGCTTCGATAAAGTTCAACTAACAACTCCTTGTTGTTTGAAATTCGAATGCGAAGTAAATAATTACGATTTTCTTAAATGATATTCCTTAGCAGCGCTAATAAAAGCAATCCATAGCTTTTTTTCTTCATCACTTAATACATATTCAGGGTGCCACATCACTCCGATAAAAAATCGCTTATTTTGCGCTTCAAAACTTTCAATAACACCATCTGGCGCTCTGGCTGTCACGGTTAATTTGGGCGAAACCTTGTTAATACCTGCATTATGGTTACTATTAACCTCTAATTGGTTTGCCTTAACTACGTGATAGAGCTTTGAATTGGGTGAAATTTCAACAGAATGATGTGTTTTGTGTCTTACTTCATTGCGGTGATTGATGGGTGTATTTAATGATTTTTTTAAATTTTCATACACCGTACCGCCTAAAGCGATATTCATTTGCTGCATACCAGCGCAGATCCCTAATACCGGTAAATTTGCATCATAGCCTTTTTTGATTAAGGCAAATTCAATATGCTCCCGTGTATGACGCTTTGGCAGGTAATCTTTATCGAGGCCAACGGTGTAGGCTTGTGGCGGCGTGACAAAATCTCCCCCACTTAAAACCACGCCATCTAACACTTTTAAATAGTCTTCAATGGCTTCAACGTCATGGCCAATAAAAACAGGGATCCCCCCACTTTGCGCAATCACTTCACTATAGTTTTGACGCAGAGCGTACCAAGGGTACTCTGAATAGCCCCCTTGCCCACCATCATTCAATAATATCCCGATCAAAGGCTTAGGTTCATTTTTACTGGGTTTCGCAATTAAAAGGGAGCTCAGTAAGAGCAAACCAAGTACCAAAACACCAATAATACTAAGATAAAATCTTTTTGATGATAGGTTTAAAAACAACATGCAAGCCCCTTACATCTTAAGGCATATCATCAACCACTTTCTTCGTTTGAGGGAGTAAGTCTTGCCGACTTAAGCCCATGACTAAGGCAAGCGCCCCTGCGACGAAAATGGAAGAATAGGTACCAATGACGATACCAATAATGAGCGAAAGCGAGAATCCATTTAACGACTCACCACCAAATATAAACAGCGCAACCACAACGAGCAACGTCATACAGGATGTCATAATGGTACGCGACAAGGTTTGGTTAATGGACAAATTCATAATTTCTTCTGTATTGCCCTTGCGCACCTTACGAAAATTTTCTCGAACACGGTCATAAACAACAATGGTGTCATTTAAGGAATAACCAATAACCGCTAAGATCCCAGCTAAGGTTGCAAGATCGAACTCAATTTGAAAGTAAGCAAATATGCCTAAAATAATGATGGGATCGTGAAGCAGTGCCACTGCTGCACTCACACCAAAGCGCCATTCAAATCGCACTGCAATGTAGATCATGGTAGCGATTAAAGCCACAATCACTGCCAAGGTTCCCTGCTCGGCTAATCTATCACCCACCTCTGAGCCTACAAACTCAACTCTTCTTAATTCAATATTTGGATTTTGTTGCTTTAGCACCTCGACTACTTTTTGGCCAAGCTGTTGTTCAGACATCCCTTCTTTATTTGCAAGTTTAACTAAAATATCTCTGGCTGTGCCGTATTGAGCAACTTTTACACCTGAAAACTCTGCATTTTCTAAGTGTTCACGAACGTCTTCAATGCTAACGGGGGAATCATAGCGTAACTCAAGTTGGGTACCCCCGGTAAAATCTAATCCAAAGTTTAGCCCTTTGCTAAAAAGAAAAAATAGGGCTAGCAGGCTTATCAATATTGAGAAAACCGCCGTTACTTTACGGATCCCCATAAAATCTATTTTAGTTTGATGATGAAATAGTTCCATGGTTTAAATTCCTATCCTTAAGTGTTTCACTTGTCGGCCGCCATACATTAAATTGACAATAGCACGTGTACCCGTAGTTGCCGTTAACATGGAGGTAAGAATACCGATACACAGCGTTACCGCAAAGCCTTTAACAGGGCCTGTTCCAATGCTAAACAGAATAATACCCACAATCAGTGTGGTGAGGTTTGCATCGATAATCGTTGCTAAGGCATGCTCAAATCCACCATGGATAGCCGCCTGAACACTCATGCCATTTCGCAATTCTTCTCTTATTCTTTCAAAGATAAGCACGTTAGCATCCACCGCCATACCAACGGTTAATACGATCCCCGCCATACCAGGTAAGGTCAGTGTTGCTCCCACTAAGGATAAAATTGAGATCAGCAATACCACGTTAATCAACAAAGCAATATTCGCAATAATGCCAAACACACTGTAATAAACGAGCATCGCTAAAACGACGAGGCCAAGCCCCACTTCAATGGAAAGTATTCCTAAACGAATATTTTCTTGTCCAAGACTGGGTCCAACGGTAC
>CAZHSJ010000232.1:0-3933 GCA_964535225.1 Uncultured Candidatus Berkiella sp.
GACGTTTTGGTTTGTGTGTTGTCCATGCCCTTCCTCTCCCCATCGGTGGCCACCATTAAACTAATGTCCGCGTGCGTACGGTTATCTAAAATTTCACTCATGCGCTCTTTGTCAGGATAAGCAATATAAAGACCGCGAGGTTGGCGAAATTCATGGCTAAATTCTTTTACCGCCGCACTTACGCCTGGGGTATAAATAAGGGGTAACGTTTCTGCCAGGTTCTCGATGAGCAGTTTATAATATAAAACTTCGTTTTTATCATGCAGATTATTCAGATAGATGTATTTTTGTAAATTACTGGTATATCGAGAATATTGATTTTTTGCACGCTTAACCTGTTCATCCAAGGTTTCCGTGTTATACGGTAATTTACCGAGTAGTTTTAAATCAATGCGTTCTTCTTGAGAAAAGGCTGTGCCCTTGTTGAGCAAAGGCATTACCATTAATTGTTTACCCGTTAAAGAGGTTTCAATCCATTCTTGCTTTGTTTTAAGATCACGACGAGTGATATATTTAAGCATAATTTATTTTAGCCAATCCGCTGCATTTTTAAACAGGTTTAACCAGGGCGTATTTTCTTTCCATGATCTTGGGTGCCAAGATAATTGCCACGCTTTCACCACCCTCTCTGGATGCGGCATCATAATCGTTGCCCTGCCATCACTTGAGGTAAAGCCGGTCATACCCCCTTCTGATCCATTTGGATTAAAAGGATAAGCTTGCGTTGCTCTCCCACTATTATCAATATAGCGCAAGGCCAGGAGTGTATCATCCTTTGTAGTGGTCTGACTAAAATCTACTCTCCCTTCACCATGCGACACAACAATGGGTAATTCAAATCCCTGCATATTTCTTAATAAAATGGATTTTGAATCACACACTTGAACCATTAACAGACGCGCTTCGAACTGCTCACTCACATTACGTACAAACTGTGGCCATGCTTGTGCCCCAGGAATGAGATCTTTTAGCGAGGAGAGCATTTGACAACCATTGCATACCCCTAGCGTAAAGGTATTATCGCGTTCAAAAAAAGCAGTAAATTCCTTTTTTAAAGCTTCATTGTACAAGATTGTTTTTGCCCACCCTTTGCCTGCACCTAACACATCGCCATAGGAAAAGCCCCCGCAAGCAGCGAGGCCATGAAAACCTTTAAGGGTTTGCCCACCCAGCAAATCACTCATGGTAACATCAATAGCTTCAAAGCCAGCCATAGTAAAAGCAGCTGCCATTTCAACATGACCATTTACACCTTGCTCGCGTAAAATAGCCACTTTTGGTTTTGTTAATGCTAAAGCTGGCGCTTGAGGCTTAAAATCAAGTGCTTTGGGATTAACATAGAGTTGCGGTTGTTCATCGTTAACAATATGTTGATTGGCCTCATCAGCGCATGCCGGGTTATCTCTTAGTTTCTGCAGGTTGTAACTCACACGTGACCACACAAGATGCAAATTGTGTCGATTTTGTGAAAAACATATTTTACCTTGATAGCTAATATCAATTGTTTGTGTGTCGTTTAAGCAAGCAATAGGGTGTACACATTCATTCAGGCCTACATCTGCAAAAATAGCCCTCACTGTTTCTTCATATTGCTGCTCAATTTGAATCACAACGCCACATTCTTCATTAAACAAAGCAGCATGCAGTTGTGCTTGGTCATCCAGGTAGTGATCTAAGCAAATGGAGATCCCTGTATGACCTGCAAAAGCCATTTCACAGAGCGTGGCAAATAAACCACCATCACTTCTATCATGGTAAGCAAGGATGATCTCTTTTTCCTTAAGTTGATTTAATGCCATAACGAAAGACTTCATGTGTTCTGGAAAGTCAATGTCTGGCGTTTGTGTGCCGATTTGATTCGTCACCTGTGCATAAATACTACCACCTAATCGCATTTTGTCATTGGCTAAATCAATAAGTAACAGTTGTGTGTTAGCATGTTGCTGCAACTGTGGTGTGAGGGTTTTACGAATATCTTGAATGGGCGCAAAAGCAGACACAACTAGAGTAACCGGTGAAATTACCTGATAGTGTTGGTTGTCCTGTTCCCATACAGTTTTCATAGAAAGAGAGTCCTTTCCAACGGGAATAGTAATATCCCATTGTGGACAAAGTTCCATGCCAACGGCTTTAACCGCTTCAAATAAGTCAGCATCAAACTCCGTATTGCAAGCTGCCATCCAGTTACACGATAAACGAATATCACTTAATGCCCGAATATCCGCAGCTAAAATATTAAGCACCGCCTCAGCAACACTCATTCGTGCACTGGCACCTGGATTGGTGATAGCAATAGGCGAACGCTCGCCCATGCTCATGGCCTCTCCCGTAAAGGTATTGTAATACGTTGCTGTCACCGCGCAATCGGCAACCGGCACTTGCCATGGTCCAACCATTTGATCGCGTGCGGTTAAACCCCCTACCGTTCTATCACCAATGTTAATTAAAAAGCTTTTATCCGCAACCGTTGGACACTGCAAAATACGTGAAACAATATCGTCTAAAGAAATACCCTGCGTGTTAATCGGTGAGTCTTTGATTTCTCTTGTTTTAACTTTTTTATAAGTTTTAGGCGGATTGCCAAATAAAACAGATAAAGGCAAATCGATAGGCTTGTTATTAAAGTGCTTATCAAGTGCGGTTAAATGTTGTTCGCGTTTTGCTTGCCCAATAACAGCAAAAGGGCAACGCTCACGTTTCGCGATTTGAGTGAATTGGTCCAACGAGCCAGGCGCAATCGCTAACATGTATCGTTCTTGCGATTCATTACACCACAACGCTAGTGGCGTCATGCTTTGTTCTGCATTGGGAATAGCACGAAAATCAACGAGAGCGCCCTTTTCACAATCATTGACTATTTCAGGCAAGGCATTAGCCAAGCCACCTGCCCCCACATCATGTATTGAAAGAATAGGGTTATCATCTCCCATTGCCCAGCATCTATCGATAACTTCTTGGCAACGTCGTTGCATTTCAGGATTTTGGCGTTGCACCGAAGCAAAGTCGAGTTCTTCTTCTGAACTTCCCGCAGCAACAGAAGAAGCCGCCCCACCGCCTAAACCAATTTTCATGGCAGGGCCGCCTAAGACAATTAAGAGAGAGCCTTCATCAAACTGCTTTTTATCAACATGTTGTGGCAGGATATTACCCATGCCCCCCGCCAGCATCACGGGTTTGTGGTAACCAAAAGCGGTGTTATCAGAAACAGCTTGTTCAAAGCTTCTGAAATACCCACACAAATTAGGGCGACCAAATTCGTTGTTAAAAGCCGCGCCGCCAATAGGCGCTTTAAGCATAATATCAAGCGAGGTTGAAATACGAAGTGGATAGTGTGCAGCACTTTCCCAAGCTTGCTTTAATCCGGGAATATGTAAATTAGAAACCGTGAACCCCGTTAACCCTGCCTTAGGTTTTGCCCCTTTGCCGGTTGCACCTTCATCTCTTAACTCTCCCCCCTGTCCAGTGCCCGCGCCGGCAAAGGGCTCAATTGCGGTGGGGTGATTATGTGTTTCTACTTTCATTAAAAGATGTGAACGAATGGCATGATTGCGATAAACTTTATCTTTATCACAATAAAATCGAGATTGCCCAAAGCCTTCCACCACCGCTGCATTATCATGATATGCCGACAATACGCCTTTAGCATTGTGCTCATAGGTATTTTTAATCATGCCAAATAAGGTTTCATTTTTAACGTGATTATCAATTTCCCAACTGGCTTTAAATATTTTATGGCGGCAATGTTCTGAATTGGCTTGCGCAAACATCATTAATTCCACATCGGTGGGGTTGCGTTCAAGCTTGACATAAGCCTCGTTTAAATAATTAATTTCCTCTTCAGATAATGCTAACCCTAAGCGCTTGTTGGCAGATGTCAGTGCCGTTTTGCCCTCACCCAAAAGATTTATCAGCGTCAATGGCGCAGGAATTTGC
>CAZHSJ010000233.1:0-3927 GCA_964535225.1 Uncultured Candidatus Berkiella sp.
AATCACCACCTTTTCAGCATTATCTCCTAAGTGTTGGTTAGGATTAAGTTGCCTATCACGCTCTGTGGTTAATTCAAACTGTCGTGGATTTTCTAAACCAAAGGTAAAGGAGACTGACATTTTTAAGCGCTCGCGTCTTAATTCACTATCAGGGCCATAAACTAAGGGCTGTGTTGTGAGATCTTGTGAAATCACCTGTAGACGCGGTCCAATGGCCACATCGGGGCTTTCTACAACAGTGATAGAAGAGGCAATCAGGGCGCGATAAAGTCCTTGGTGTAGGGTGTTTGAACCTGAGGGCGTTAGAATAATGGTAGGATATTTTTTGCTTAAGTCCGATTGCGCATGGCGCAAATGAAAACCACAGCCACAAAGCAGTAGGATCAACCCAAAACAGAAAATGCGCTTTATGTGCCCCGAAATTTTCATTAGTTTGCTACAATATTTACCAATTTTTGCCCTACCACAATGATCTTGCGCACGGTTTTACCCTCAAGATGTTTCGTGATGTTCTCATGTTCAAGCGCAGTTTGCTTCATGGTTTCTTCGTTGCTGCTAGCAGGCATTTCAATATTAGCGCGAACTTTGCCATTGATCTGTACAACCACCTGTAGCAAATCTTTTACCAGCGCTTGATTATCCACGATAGGCCAAGGTGCATCCATGATAGCGCCATTCTTACCCAAAGATTGCCATAAGACATGGGTAATATGGGGTACGATTGGACTGAGCATTAACACAATCGCTTCTAAGGCGGCTTGTTTTACTTCACGATCATTTCCTTCTTCAACGGTAAAGCTTGACGTCGCGTTGACTAACTCCATTACGGCGGCAATTGCAGTATTGAAAGTGTAACGACGTTTGAGATCATCCGTTACTTTTAAAATGGTTTCATTGATTTGCCGATAAAGCGTTTTTTGTTTGCTTGTTAAGATTAATCCAGTGAAAGCGGTATTGCCATGATCTTTAAGATGAGCAGCGATTAAACGCCATAAACGTTTAAGAAAGCGAAAAGCGCCTTCTACGCCAGTATCTGACCACTCTAAGGATTGCTCAGGCGGCGCGGCAAACATGATGAATAGCCGTACCGTATCGGCACCAAATTGTTCAATTAACTGTTGTGGATCAACCGTATTACCTTTGGACTTAGACATTTTACTACCATCTTTTAGCACCATGCCTTGGGTGAGTAAGTTGGTAAATGGTTCATCCGAATTGACTAATTTCAAGTCACGCAATGCTTTATGTATAAAGCGGGAATACAATAAATGTAAAATGGCGTGTTCAATACCACCAATGTATTGATCCACGGGTGTCCAATAAGTTGCTCTCTCGTCTAACATCTTTTCATGCTGATCAGGGCAGGCATAGCGAAGGTAATACCAGGAGGATTCCATAAAAGTGTCGAATGTGTCGGTTTCGCGACGCGCCTTTTGTTGGCATTTTGGGCAATCGACTTCATAAAATTCTTTCATCTGTGTCAAAATAGAGTTTGTCCCTTGTGGTGTTACCCCTTCTGGAAGGGTTACTGGGAGATCTTTCTCTGGCACAGGCACGGTACCGCAGCTTGGGCACTCAATCATAGGAATGGGGGTGCCCCAATAACGCTGCCTTGAGACGCCCCAATCACGAAGACGAAAATTTACTTGGCGCTTACCAATACCTTTGTTTTCTAAGTAGTCCGCTATTTTCGATTGCGCATCATGCGGGCTTAGATTATCAAATTGCCCTGAGTTAATCAGTTTGCCTTCAAGTTGGGTATACGCTTCTTTCTCTAAGTTACCCTTGGTAGTTTCTAAAGGCTGAATGACTTCTTTAAGGGGAAGGTTATATTTCTTCGCAAATTCATAATCTCGTTGATCATGCGCCGGCACAGCCATTACAGCACCGGTGCCATAGTCCATGACCACATAATTACCTACCCAAATAGGTAAGCGCTCGTGCGTAATTGGGTGTAACGCAAATAAACCAGTGGGTTTGCCTTCTTTTTCCAACGTTGCTAAATCGGCTTCGGCCACCTTAACATTTTTGCAAGCATCTATAAAACTTTGCAATTGAGGCTGCATTTTTAAAGCAAGCTCAATGATAGGATGTTGGGGGGCCACGGCAAGATAGGTAACGCCCATCAATGTATCTATGCGGGTGGTATACACCTCAATAGGTGCAAAGGCGTCATTTTCTATTCTGAATTGGAAGTTAACCCCTTCGGAGCGGCCAATCCAATTACGTTGCATAGTGCGTACTTGTTCTGGCCAACCTGGCATATTATCTAAAGAGGCTAATAATTCAGGGGCATAATCCGTAATTTTTAAAAACCACTGCGGGATAGCGCGGCGCTCTACCTTAGCACCCGATCGCCAACCACGGCCATCAATGACTTGTTCGTTTGCAAGCACGGTTTGATCAACTGGATCCCAATTGACCACGGCATTTTTCTTATAGACGAGCCCTTTTTCATACATTTTAATAAAAAACCATTGCTCCCAACGATAGTATTCGGGGGTGCAGGTGGCAATTTCTCTTGACCAATCAAAAGCAAGCCCCAAGCTTTTAAATTGTTTACGCATATGCGCAATATTGTCGTAAGTCCACACACTGGGAGGAACTTTATGCGTGAGCGCGGCATTTTCTGCAGGTAAACCAAAAGCATCCCACCCAATAGGATGTAAGACATTTTTGCCCTGCATGCGTTGGAAGCGCGTGATGACATCACCCAAGGTATAATTGCGCACATGGCCCACATGCAGATGGCCGCTTGGGTAAGGGAACATACTTAAGCAATAGAATTTTTCCTTTGTTGGATCCTCTTTCACAGTAAAACTGTGATGGGTTTCCCAATAGGCCTGTGTTTGTTTCTCAATCTGCTCTGGATGATAATGCTCTTGCATGATGATTATTTTTATCAAAGTTAGTTACGACAGCCTATATTAACATAGTTAAAGCAGAAAAGGATTTTCTATGAAAAGAGGTATTTTCATTACCATGTTGATGGTTATCTTGCTGCAAGGTTGTGCCACGGGCGCCTCAAATAGTGCCGCCACGGCAACTGCGGCAAATTCAAATGCACTGATGGGCATTCTGACCCTGCCATTAAGACTTGTTGGGGCCGCCGTGGGCGCAGCCATTGGAGCGGCCTCCGGTATGGGAATGATGGAGTATAGTCAAGACAACTAACTCTTTTTGGGGAAGCCTTGGACTTAATCAAGGCTCCAAGAGAACGGCTATTTTCGCTTGCGCTTTTGCCACAGGGTCCCCCCAACAAAAGTAGCTAGCATGGCTGCAAAGAGAGGCCAGTAGCCGTACCTTACCCAAAATGTTTCACCCGTGGTGACATAAACCTCTGACGTTAATACAGTGGTTTCATAAGGTTTAGCAATAGCCAGGATATTACCTTGAGGCGCGATAACAGCGGTATAACCCGAATTGGTGCCCCGAATGACATATTTACCTGTCTCGATAGCGCGAAATTGGGCTATTTGTAAATGTTGTAGTGGGCCAATGGTTTTACCAAACCAGGTATCATTACTCACGGTGAGGATAAAATTGGCGCCTTTACTGATTTTTTGCACGTAAAAAGGATAAGCAATCTCATAACAGAGCGCGGGAGCAAAACGAAAGCCTTGGGCAATTAAAGGGGATTGATTGCTTGGCCCTTCAATAAAACTCGACATGGGCAAGTTAAGAAAAGCAATGATTCCTCGAAGTAATCTCTCAAAGGGAACATATTCACCAAAAGGCACCAGATGGGTTTTCTCATAAATGCACCCAGGTGTTGCAACATTAGGGCAACCACTATTATTTTCACCAACAATTCCTACGGCTACCATCGCATTGGTGTAATGGGTTTGATCGGGCATTTGATTGGGTACGCCACTAATGATAGCCGATTGATTATTTGCAGCGAGCGCACCCATCTCTTTAAAAAAG
>CAZHSJ010000234.1:0-3914 GCA_964535225.1 Uncultured Candidatus Berkiella sp.
AATAGAAAACTACAATTTGCCAAAGAGGTTCTCGAAGGTTATTTGCAATATGAGGATTGTGTCTCCGTACTTAAAGCGGTGATGAGGGAAATATACAACCCTCAACCAAAACCCCCTGTTTCGCAAAAAGCCTCAACGGAGCATAACGAGAATAAACCAAATACATCAGATGACCAGAAGAAACCAACTACACCCAATAAAAGAAGCATCCCAACACGCTTTTTAAAGCCAAAACAAGATGATACTTCTACAAATTTGGCTCCGCACAAAAACAACCCTCCAAAAAATGAAGGTGAACCTACAAAAAAAGATAGAAATAAAGGGCCACGTTAAGAAAGACGTGCCCCTAACCTGCTTGTTAAATTTTTTTCATAGATCTCCAATTTGAATTATAATTTCTAATTAATGCCAAGGTGTTAGTACTACTTATGACAAAAAAAACAACTGACTTATTTTATTGCCTCGTAGGCATAAGTATTTGCTTAATTTCTGGCATGATATCGGGGTTTTTAAGTAATAGTGGGGATACGCTATGGTATCAGAGTTTAGTCAAGCCTTCGTTTAACCCCCCAAGCTGGATATTTGCACCCACTTGGACTGTTTTGTATATCATGATGGGTGTGGCCCTTGGTATAATATGGAAGCATCGCAAAAATAACAACTTATTGTTAATTTTATTCTGGTTACAGCTAATATTAAACTTGGCGTGGTCTCCATTATTTTTCTTATTTCATCGAATAGATATTGCGCTTTATGATCTCATTCTTTTGTGGTTAACGATAATTATCTTTTTGTATTTTGCAAAACGTTTATATTCGGTATTTTTATTGTTCATACCTTATACGTTATGGGTTAGCTTTGCTCTTATACTTAATCTTAATATTTATATATTGAACAAATAATAGAAAATATAATTATTTCTTAGTTTTTAACTATTTTAACTCAACGCTCTTTAATTGCTCGACTAATATTTGCATATTCTTTTTTCTGTCTTCTAGATTACTGTCAGTGCTTACCAAGGTAAACATATAGGTGGCTTGGTTTTTAACAACGTTTAAAAATTTAACTTCTTGATTGGGAAACGTCATATTAACTGTCTGATACTGATAGTTCCCAATCTGTTCAGTATTAGGCTTTTTAGCAAGTACATCCCTTTGACTTTCAAGCGATTCCTTAGCACTTTGTTGCCATAAGGCTATTTGTCGACCGAGCATATCGAGCTGCCAAGCTTCGTTATCTGTTTCTTTGGCGGGGGATTGATTGATAACCACAATTTTTAATTGTGCAGAGGGTGCCTCAAACAAGTAGAAAAAAACCTCTTTGCCATCTTCTTTAAAAACAGATTTTTTCAAATCATCTGGCAAAGAAATGGTCATTGGGGCCAACTGCCAAGTTTGATCAGCAAAGCAATTAGCCCAAGTCATAGCCAAAAATAGTGCAAGAATGCGAATCCTCATTGGCCCAAGATCACCCCCCTAAATCTAGAGGGTTCACCCTATCCCTATTTCTTTTCAGGTTCACTCGCTTTTGCTTCGTCTGCTTTTTGGTCTTTTGATTGACCATCATTTGACGCTGTACATGCGCCTAAGAACACACAAACAAAAAGCATGGTTATCAATGAGATGAATTTATTCATTAGGATTCTCCTTTGGCTTAATAACAACAATATAGCTCATTATCCCACACAAATTGTCGACCTATTAACAAACAGGGGTCGGCCCCTAATCTGATTAAGTGATAATTGTGCGTAAATGCATCTGTTATTGCTTCTTGCGAGATTATGGGGGGAGTGCCCCCAATTTGAAATTTGCTAACTAACCCTGTAAAATTTCTCATAAAAAAGCAATTTTGTTATCTAGCTACTTTAATGGGGCGACAGGACCCTCAACTTAAAAGGACTTTCGAATTTTTAAGCCCAGCCAGCTTGTCTTGAGAAAATTTATCGGAGTACTTATGTTGAATTTTGCAAAGCGCCAGGTTGATGTTAATACCCTTTTAGAAAACACCAATGCCCTTGTGGGTTTTACGCCTAATCGCCCTACCAATAATACTTTACTGCTTAATGAAAAAGGACAAATCCTGGTTACCACCAGAGAAGTAACTGATTCTGTGTTTTATGAAATGTTTACAAGACTCTCTTTAAGTCCTTTAGAAAAAGAGGATTCTTTTGCGCAAGAGAAAATGATTTTAATATGGCATTTTTCTCAATTACTGCCTTATCTTGAACAACGCCTGACAACCCTTAGGGACATGCCAAAAAATAATTTAGTTGAATATTACGGCTACGCTATGCATCTGCATGGGTTTTACCAACTTTGCAATAATTTGATTCTACAATTAGATTCTTTTAATCAATTAATGGCAGAAAGAGAAAACCCTCAAAAGCAATTTTGGTCAAAACAATTTTTGTGGCTGCAACAATATTTATCGCAAGATTTAGCCAAGGCCATCAACACTGCCAAACTCTTTGTTGGCCAAATCGCCCACGAACGCAGGAGACAATTAACGAATGATGAACCTGAACTTACGGCTCATACATTTGGTCCCTTCATACATTTGGTTGCCAATTTACGCTCCGTGCCCATAAGATACGCTATGGGACAGATGATGTTTGAGGGGCATCAGTATCGAATAAATGCTCACTTTGAGTCCTTCCGCTCTGCTTGGAAATCACCAACACGTTTCCCTTTCTCTGGAAAACTGTGTATTAATGTTAGCGAAGGACAAATACCCTTTCACACCAGCTTAAAAGTTTACCCAAGTTGGACCTATGGAGAAACTCCTGAACCAAAGCCAAGTATCGCCGTTGATTTTCCAACCGATTGTGCACACAATGTTTTAAAAGCCCTTTATGAAGAAAAGGGTGAAGGCGCCATCGCTTTAACACCTGTTACGCTACGCGCCAATTTCTCACCTTTGTGTGCTCACACAAAGTCTTATGAGCTATTACCTTATTTTGTAACCTTGGTAGATATAGCAAAATCCCAAAGATTTTCAGAGATCACTGTATTTGCACCATATAACTATTCAGCCGTTATGTACGCATTTGGTTTTTACATAGCAAATAACGATAAGCTTTCCCCAACCGTTCACGAACAAATGGACGTTGTTAATACTTGTCTTGAGCAAGGCAAAAAAGTGGCGCTGATGCGTCATGAATTCAACCGATTTACCGCAGGTGAAAATCCTGATCCCATCCTAAGGCCTTTTTGTCTTGACATGTCTGATATTGAATCAAGACCAGTGTATTTAACAAAATTTAAAAGAAAAACTACCTACAGCGCACTGCTGGCTGAATCGCAAATCATTGATCGTCATGTTTACCCTAAAGGTGTTTTCCCTGAAGTGCTTCAGATCCCGCTAAGCATGAGTGGCTCCATACCTTCTTTTTTAAAGCAAAGAGAATTAACGGGCAGGGCCACTATCCCCGCTGTGAATGTTGCTATTAAAAAGGTAGACTATCTCGCGTTAGGTAAAAATAATGCGCTAGCAGATTATGCTTATGCAGATCCTGAAGCTGCGCAACAAAGCGGGCATAAAAAGATGCTTACTTCAAATAGAAATAAGTAAATTGGTTCAAGCGGCCTGCCCCCCCCTAAACTACTACTGAATGGGAGGCAGGCACCTAATCTAATCTATTCAATTTAAGTGGGCTTGAAATAAAGTACTTGGTTTGGCATGATCACTGGCCGTAATTTAACCAAGGATGTGCTGATGAAAACGGGCCCACACAACAATAACAACTCAAACGCAGAAAATCCAACCAACATCCGTCACACTGCCTTTTCTAAATTCTTCGGCACCGCAATGGGCGCATTCGGCGAGCAATCAATTTTACATCCCGTCGATACCGTTGCCAAAACAGAAATAGAAAAAAAAATCAAAGAAATATCAAAAATTGTGAAAAAAAAATA
>CAZHSJ010000235.1:0-3866 GCA_964535225.1 Uncultured Candidatus Berkiella sp.
CAAATTAGATTTTTTAAACCTGCAAGCGCTACCTACTTGGTTACAATGGGAATGGCTTGGCAAAATATTTGTGTTTATTAAAGGCTTTTTGTTATTACTGTATTTTAGTATTTTATTGTCAGCATTTACTATCTTGGCCACGGTTTGCGCCAATATTATCGGTGCGCCGTTTAATGGGCTGCTGAGTGAGGCTTATTCAACCGCCCTTGGTTTAAAACCACCCCCTGTTACTTTGTTAAGGCTGGCGATATCGGCCTTAAAACGTGAAAGCATAAAATTACTATATTATATTCCACGCGCAGTGGGGGTAGTGATAATTGCGGTGATATTGTATTTTGTGCCTGTGGTTAATCTTGCTATCCCAGCGCTTTTTTTGTGGTTTAGTAGCTGGATGTTGGCGGTACAATATGTTGATTACCCTGCAGACAACGAGCAAATTCCCTTTAAAACAACCCTTAAGAGAATGAAAAAAAATAAGGCTTTATTGCTTGGATTTGGGCTCACACTCACTTTGTTGGGCGCTATCCCTGTCGTCAACTTATTTGTAATGCCAAGTGCCGTATTAGGCGCAACCGCACTTTGGCACGAAAAGATTAAAACGTTGCCCCAACAGTAATGCTTAAGAAGGCATACCTTGCAACCAAAACACCACGCCCACAACGGCAACGGCAATAATCAGCACGGCTGCAATGGCATCAAAAGCTTCATCAGACAACCCTTTTCTTCTTTCTTGTTCCATGGTAGTTCCTTATTTCCTAGGAGCTAATCTCAATACTAATAGGTTTGTTAACTGCGTTTAAAATAAAAGGTTGGCTTTTACTTAACAGCTCTCCCCTTTTATCCAAAGGATCGCCGGTCTTGGAGAGTTTTGCAACCACTTCAACTTGCATACCTTTGGTTAATGGTTTGCTAGCAATCATAGAATGTTTACTATCAAAGTCAACAGTAAAGGGACAGTCCCTCACGCTTTTCTTTATTACCGCAAGTGGCATGGCCTCTAAAGGTGATTTAATAAATACAAAAACGGTTTCCTCGCCTGTAAGCCTGGCCCGCAGATCCGGGTTTAAAGCGATATACACCGCAATCTGAAAGAAGGCGGTATCCACAAGGGTACCTTCATGCGCTAACTGGCTTTTAGCTTTATGCAGGGCGCTTTGAATCATGCGTCTTTTTTCATTTGTTAAATCAGGATCTTGGGCCAGCAGTTGCTCCCACATCGCCACTGCCGCTTCATAATGCCCTTGAAAATAATTATCGATGGCTAATAAATTTAATAAAGCAAATTGAGACTTATCTTTTTGCAATAGCACTTGTGCTTTTTCTCTGAATAGGGGGGGTAATTTACCCTGATTAATAAGTGAATGGATATACACTTGTTGTACCTGAAATTCTGCTTCATGTGGCATAAGCGTTATTGCTTTTTCAAGTGAAGCTAAGGCCTTATCATGAAGTGTCAGTTGATTATAGATATTGGCCATCTGGGCCATCGCAAAGGCCGAATATCCTAATTTATTTTCGATGCTTTCAAATTTTATTAAGGCCTCTTCACGGGGAATATCCGGTTGCTTTGCAATTTGAGTTATCTCAGCCTTGAGGGTTTCTAAAGCCTTAAGTTCAACTAAGCCAGCAGTTGCCCCATAGTGATGATAAAACCCAAACGCGCCGGCTATAAAAAGCCCACAAAACACACCCTTAAATGCCCGCGATCCCTTACACTGCGTAAAAAGCACCGCTAAGCAAAATAAACAAAATAAGCCTAACATGCCAAACAGAACGGGCAGATGAATTAACGCATTCATGATTTACGCTTAAACAACCTCATCCAAGTAAAACCACCCACAATCAGCATTAAGATTGGCGCAAACCACAGGGCGTAGTTCTTCGCACTGAACGTTGGCTTATAGGTGATATAGTCTCCGTATTGATCAATCAGATAGTTTCTGATGTCTTCTTTGGGTTCATCTAGTTTAATACGGTTGTAAATTTCTTCTTGCATGGCTTTGGCAATGGGCGCTGATGAATCCGCAATGCTTTGATTAGGGCAAGTAACACAACGTAGCTCTTTAATTAAACTATCATATTCTTGCTGCTGTTTGGGATCTAAGGGTTGAGATTGTGGCTGTAATTGTCCTTTTGCCCATACTAACCCTGGCAGTAATAAGCATGCTAATAAAATCCTTTTTAATTTACGCATTTTCTTCATTTATCCTTTGCAATACAGGTAAAATATCCTTTTCAAAACGGCTTACATCCACCGGCCCATATAAATGAAAACGGATCACGCCATTTTTATCTACAACAAATGTTTCTGGTGTGCCCATTAAGCCTAAGGCTAACCCTAAACTTCCTGAATCATCATTCATTAAAAATTGATAGGGATCGCCTTTTTCTTTCATTAAATGATTTACTTTATTGGCATCATCCCTATAAACAATACCCACTAAATCAAACGGCCATTTATTTTTAATTTGCAGCCAGTCGCTGTGTTCTTTTACACAAACCCCACACCAGGTTGCCCACACATGCACAACCTTAACGCTCCCCTTTAAATTGTCCGTGGAGACTTGCTGCGTTGGGGTGCGAATGTCGGCCAATGAAAACGTGGGAAAAGCATTCTCTTGTTGGGGTGTTTCATTGGGGGGAAGCCGTAGGGATTGATACAATAATAATAAAATGCCACCCAATATCATGGCCGGTAAAAATTTAAGAAAACGTTTTAACGTAACATTCATGATTTGTCTCGCCATAGTTGTTTAAAACCGTTGATAGCCCCTAACAATCCGCCCAGAGCAATCAGTAAACCACCAAGCCATATAAAGCGCACAAAGGGTTTAAGATAAAGTCGAACTGTCCAGCTCCCGTCATCTTGCCTTTCACCCAGTGCAAGATAAAAATCTTGAAACAACCCTGGAATAATGGCCGTTTCCGTCATGGGCAAATTTCTAGGAATAAAATAACGCTTTTCTGGATAGGCCACATGTCGTAAATGATTATGTTCTTTTATTTCAAAGGTGGCTCTTACCCCTTCATAATTGGGACCCTGTATATCTTCTAACTTGCTAAAAATAAATCCATACTCCTTAACAACCGTGGATTGCCCTACTTTTAGGGTGAGTTCTTTTTCTGTTTCAAGCGTGGTGGTTAAGGCAATGCCTAATACGAGGATCCCAACCCCTGCGTGAGCAAATAGCATGGGGAAATGGGATAAAAGTTGCTTTTTATGTTTATACGCCATAGCGAATGTACTTAATAATAACAAGGTTGCTAAAGCAATCCCTAAGGTGGCAAGGATGCTAAAATCAACCGCGAAAATCTGATTCATGCCATACCCAAGCACGATACATAACAAGAACACCCCAAGGGCAACACCTAGTTTAACAACTTTGTCTTGATACCAGGTAAGATGCGGCGCGATGCTCATCACGCCTATGCAAAGTAAGGCAAGTGGCGTAAACACGCTGTTAAAATAAGGCGGTCCAACGGATAGTTTATTGTCCATCAGTACATCCGAGATAATGGGATATAACGTGCCAAGCAAAATGGTTAACGTTGCCACCAAAAGCAGCATATTACCTAACACCAACAATGAATCTTTAGAAAGGAAATGCGCCTGGGGCAGGTTAAAACTTGTGGCGCGTTTAATATATAAACCAAAAGCCCCAATCACCACCACAGTTAAAAAACCTAAAATAAACATGCCGCGCAACGGATCGCTGGCAAAAGCATGGACGGATGAAATAACACCTGAGCGGACTAAAAAGGTGCCTATGAGGCTCAGCGTAAAAGCAATTAATGCCAGTAACAAGGCAAAAGACTGAAAACTTTTTCGCTTTTGTGTTAAGTAAAGTGCATGCACTAACGCTGTG
>CAZHSJ010000236.1:0-3854 GCA_964535225.1 Uncultured Candidatus Berkiella sp.
TCCTAATTTTTCAAAATACTTAAGTCAATTACCCGGTGGCTCTTATGGGCAATCTGCTATTTATAGTAAACATGCAAAACATTTAGCTGTACTAAGAAAGGTATTGCTACGCATGGCGGCTTGGATGAACTACTTATTTCCTTTTCACTAGCAGATTAGCCAGGCTTTTATTCGCTAATTTGACCCGACTCTGCGTCTATATCAAGGCCTACTTTTTTGTCGCCCTTAAAAGCTTTAACAACATATTTATCTTTTTCTGCTTCAATAAAATAGATATTTTTGTATCTAGCCGTTTCAACCTGTTGAACAATATCATAAATTGGAATAATCGATAATTTTTCATCCTTGGATTTTATAACCTCACCTGTGAGCGGTGCTATTTCAAGTTTAATTTCATCGCCATTATTGGCTATAACCTTAGCAACATACTTACCATCATCATATTCAACTTTGGTGACAATTGAATACCCCATTCTTTGAATGTTTTGTAAAACCTGTGACATTGGTACCGCATTTTTAGGGATCTCATCTGCCCACGCAGAGAACGTCGTTAAGGTAATAAGTGAAATAACAACTAATGAACTGTACTTTTTCATAAGGATTTATTCCCTTAGCATAGTTTTATACATTTATATCGTAGCCCATAATCTATTCTAGACAAAAGCCCTAACTATTCATTCAGTACTGACTGAAGTTAAACCTAAATTAGTTATCTTGATACCTGCCAGAATGTAACTTAATCACGTTAGCACTTTGACTAGAACAATCGAATAACTTTATCTTTAAATAATTTACTACTGGTATTATTGTAAAGATGAATAGTAAATTAACCACCTTAATTTCTGTCCTGTGTTCAGGATTAACACTGTCCACTTGTGATGCTTCCTCAGACTATTTTGTACTCGGCTTTACGGGGGGCTATACCGCAGCGCGAAGTAATCTGCATACTACTTTGCTCTATGTAGAACCGAGCGCCCCCTTTTTAGGGATCCCGCAAAGCGATGTGTTGACGCCATTTAGCGATAGCAGCTATCAGTGGGGATTCTTAGCTGGTTACCAATTTATTTATCACTGTTGGTTAATGGGTGGTGAAATTAATCTGCTTTGGGAAAATTATACAAAAAACCATGATTTTGCTTTTTCAGATCCTAGTGCTGCTGCTGGTGGAAATGGCTTAGGGTGGGTTGCAAGATATCGTTATCAACGTGATGTCTCTATAGAATTTGCCCTGCGTTTAGGTTACGAAATAATCCCAACGGTGAACTTCCTACCAGCCGTTACCCCTTATATACGCCTAGGTGTTGACACAAGCAAGGATATTATCGAAGCCACATATAATAGCGATCCTCGCGTTTACATTTATAGTGCAACCAGTACCTTTAGAAGATGGCCCTACCGCCTTTTAGCTGGCATTGGCACTGAGTTTCCATTAAATTCGCACTTAGCATTGCGTTTTGAATATAATTATCACTCCAGTGCACAAAACTTAGAAACCAAATGTACCATTTTAGATGGTCAAATACTGACCCCTTATTTCACAACAGCCATTAATCCTATTATTCAAACGGGCAAAATGTCTATTGTATGGAATTTTAAATAACTTTTAGAAACCTTATAAAGTATTAACTAGCTATGATTAAAATAACCCCAGAAATCACGCTTAAACTAACCGAGGTTAAATTTAGTTTTTTGCGTTCAGCTGGGCCTGGAGGGCAAAACGTTAACAAGGTCAATACCGCCGTTTTACTTAAATTCAACATTGCAGACGCTACCCTGCCTGAATCCGTTAAAATACGACTCAACCAACAGTATGCTTCTCGCATTAGCACGGCAGGCGAACTTATTATTAAAGCCGACAGATTTCGAACCCAACTTAAAAATAAAGAAGATGCCATTCAACGTTTGGTAGCGTTGATTAGCAAAGCATCACAACCGAGAAAGAAGCGTATTAAAACTAAACCGTCCAAAGCGGCAAAACTGAAGAGATTGGAAAATAAGAAGCAACACAGCGCTAAAAAGTCATCGCGCACTAAAAGAGATTTTGAATAACAGGTAGCGGTTGCCCCTCATCTAAAACACCTAGATTGCTGGTAACTAACTATGCTCTATTTGAGGAATAACTACGCCAGAACCTTGGCAATAAACTAACACAATATTTTACCTCGGCAATAAAAAAGTCACGATAGATTTACACCCATCGCGACTTTCAAGCATTTGCTTAAGCAGATTTAGCTTTTTTAGCTTTCTTTCTACGTTTAGCTTTTGGCTTTGCACCAGCTGGTTTAGCAGCTGCTTTTTTAGCTTTTCTTTTTTTCTTAGCTTTTGGCTTTGCAGCAACAGCAGATTTAACTGCCTTCTTCACTGATTTACGCTTGGTTTTACGAGCCTTTTTAGGAGCTGCAGCTTTAGAAGCAACTTTACGCTTTTTAGC
Source organism: Uncultured Candidatus Berkiella sp. (assembly GCA_964535225.1). Taxonomy (GTDB): domain Bacteria; phylum Pseudomonadota; class Gammaproteobacteria; order Berkiellales; family Berkiellaceae; genus Berkiella. The sequence goes on from CAZHSJ010000236.1 coordinate 2,432, forward strand.
AGGTGACTTCTTGGTAGCAGCTTTCTTTTTACGAGCAATCATTAAGTATCTCCTCACTTATGGTAGCTATCACAAATATAGCATCTAAGTTAAGAACTATAAAATAATATCTAGCTATTGCCAAATTTATTTTACTCTTTTCTTAAACCCACATGACTACACTGTGCCTTAAGAACAAAATAAATTTTATCCTTAAAAAATTTTTCGATTCAATAAGGACTTAGCTTCACAACGGGTTACTCACCCGATTTTGTTCATGGCCATTTTACATTAAGTCATCTACCAATGGCCAGCAAAGTTTCTGATTGATTTGTAGGAAATAAACCATTTAGATTGTTTTAGTGAAAATTTTGTACCCAAAATCGTCACATTACGGTAACAAAAATCATTTATTCGGTTTTAATCGAGATCAACCGGCAAGTTCATCTAAAGAAGTGCTGCTCAAATTATTCAAAACCAGATGACACAAAAGGCTATTGATTTGAGCGCATTCTTGTCCGGCTCAATTCATCAAGATCTGTAAAAACCAGCACAAACATTAATTAACGCCAATGAAATCGGGTAAATTTCGCTGCAATATGGATTAAGAATTAGATCAAATGATGATTTTTCCATTTCTTGCTTTGATATCGCAAAAAATAGCAACCAAAGAGAATGACGGAGAATAGCGTAACCAATTGCATCGTCATCATAGGAGACCCATCAAGTACGACAACAAACAAATATATTGGCACAATACAAAGCAACCACGTGCCAAAAGAATTCATAAACATGATAAAGCGGGTGTCGCCTGCGGCGGTTAAGATGCCATCAATAACCCAAGCCATGCCGTCAAATACATAGGCAAACCATAACCATAAGCAGCTCATTTCAATAAGCTGGCGTAAAGAAGCAATATCGGCATTGTTATTGTCAAGTGGGATAAAAAATTCAACTAAAATATTCGGATATAGTATCAAAGGAATGGCAAGAAATAGTGCAAATATCATTTGCAATTTCAGGCCTGCCATCAAAACATGAGAAACATTTTCCCACTTTTTAGCGCCAATATAGTTGGAAGCAAAAGCACTGATCCCCATTTGTAACCCTTCGGTGATGAATGTGAACAGCATCCAAATACTAAACCCGATGGTAATAACCGTAACATGTTCTTCACTGCGCTGCGCCAAAAGGTACATCAAAAACGCCCAGGCAGCAGTCCCCGCCATATGCCCAATAGAATTGGGGAAGCCTACTTTAATACATCTGATAAATAGTTCTCTATCAAATCGCCAATCATGGGTATGATATATTTGCTGGTTTTTGGGTTTGATAAAATAGATAAATAGGCCAATAGCGACCGTTAGCTCAGAAATCCCTGTTGCAATCGAGGCGCCTTTGGCACCCATTTCAGGTACAAAGCCATCTACCCCAAAGACTAATA
>CAZHSJ010000237.1:0-3846 GCA_964535225.1 Uncultured Candidatus Berkiella sp.
AGACCGCTGAGGGAGCCATCATCTTTGTCATTTGCCAAGGTATAAACTTTGGCCAAATCATCTTCTAAACTTTGGGAAAATTCTTTGATAAGCTCTTTTCTTGCACTATTAAGCGCGTCAACATCAATTTGGGCAATAGTTTCTGCCACATACTGGAAAGAAGGAAAAGACAACAATTGCGCTAATAAGGCAGGCTCAGGGATGTCTTGTTGTAAAATTTCCCGATAGGCCTCAATTAAGGTGACTGGGACTATTAATGATTTATTTTCGGTGTAATCTTTCATTAAAGATTTAATTGCTTTAGTTACAAGGCGCTGCGAAGCATCCCAGCGGTTAAACAAATCCTCATCTTTGGTCATGAGTAACACAAGCTCAGACTCTGTATAAGGGTAGGATAATTTTACCGGTGCAGAAAAATTACCTAATAAAGAAGGCACTGGTTTGATGGGTACATTCTCAAAGACAAATTCTTTATTTTCTTTATCTAAAATTAAAAATTGCCCATCCGACGTTTCATGAATAGGTGATTGGCATTGAAGCTTTATTTTATCCCCATTATCATCATATAAAGCTATTTTGATGGGAATGGTATAAGCACACTTGGTTTGGTTGTCTGGCGTTTTAGCAAACGTTTGCGTTAAATTTAAGGTAAACTGCTTTGCTTTAGGATCATAGCTTTCTTTCACAGTAACTTGGGGTGTCCCCGCTTGTTGATACCATCTAAAAAACTGTGTCAAATCCTTATCATTGGCTTTACTTAACGCATGAACAAAATCTTCTATTGTTACCGCTTGACCATCATACAAGGTAAAATACAGATCCATGCCTTTTCTAAAACCCTCTTTACCCAGCAAGGTATAAAGCATTCTAATAACTTCCGCGCCTTTGTTATAGACGGTGGAGGTATAAAAATTATTAATTTCGATATAAGATTCTGGACGCACGGGATGTGCCATGGGTCCAGCATCTTCTGCAAACTGCCGTGTTCTAATGATGCGGGCATCAGTAATACGCTTCACCGTAGGAGATCCCATCTGGGCAGAAAACTGCTGCTCTCTGAATACGGTTAAACCTTCTTTTAAACTTAATTGAAACCAGTCTCTGCAAGTAATACGATTACCCGTCCAATTATGGAAATACTCATGACCAATGACACTTTCGACATTTTGAAAATCCACATCGGTTGCCGTTTTTTCACTTGCCAGCACATATTTGGAATTAAAAATGTTCAATCCCTTATTTTCCATTGCCCCCATGTTAAAATCATTAACAGCAACAATCATGTAAACATCAAGATCATATTCTCTGCCATAGGTTTGCTCATCCCACTTCATGGAGTTTTTTAAAGCCTGCATGGCATAGTCTGTTTTATCTTTATTTTGGGCTTCCACGTAAATTTCTAAGGCAACTTTTTTGCCCGATTGTGTTGTATAAGTATCTTTAATTTTTACTAAATCACCAGCGACAAGCGCAAATAAATAACTGGGCTTTTTAAAGGGGTCTTGCCATTTAACAAAATGGCGATTATTGCTTAACTCACCTGCTTCAATATTATTTCCATTCGACAATAAAATGGGGTATTTAGTTTTGTCTGCAACAATGGTGGTGGTAAATAGTGCCATCACATCCGGTCTATCAAGATAATAGGTAATTCTTCTAAAGCCCTCTGCTTCGCATTGGGTGCAAAACATATTTCCCGATCGGTAAAGGCCACTTAAGGTTGTATTTTTTTGCGGTAAAGTCTCGGTTACCACTTCCAAGGAAAATGTCTTGGGCACTGATTTAATTATCAAGGCATGAGAGGTTTGCTCGTACTCATCCTTAGATAAGGGCTTATCATTCAAGCGGATAGATAATAGCGTTAAGCTTTCCCCATGTAACACAAGCGGTTCGGGGCTTTCATTTTTTTCATTTCTGACGATATTAATAAGAGAATGGACAATGGCTTTATCTTCATGAAGCTCAACATGCAAATCAATGCTTTGCACCAAGAAGTGAGGGGGCTGATAATCTTTTAGGTAGGTGGTTGTTAGTTTTGCATTCTGCATTTTCATTTGTTTAGTTGGCGCCTATGCTTAGTAATAGAAGGTAACGATCTGTCATATGTATGATGAGTAGTCTATCCCGTAAAAAAGCTGGGATCCAGGCTTTAAAGATGTTAGGTTTCTAAGCGATAAGTTCGCTTAACAAGGAGTCAGAATGGACGTATTTAGTAACTTTAAAGATCGCTTTGAAGGCAGATTTAAAGAAGAAGAATACAGCCTGCAGGAATATCTCCAAATTTGTAAGCAGGATAAAATGGCTTATGCCAACGCGGCTGAACGTTTACTCAGTGCCATTGGCGAGCCCAGGCTAGTTGATACGAGCAATGATAGACGCTTAAGCCGGATCTTCTCAAACAAAGTTATTAAACTATACGATTCATTTGAACATTTTTATGGCATGGAAGAGCCGATTGAACAAATCGTTTCCTTTTTAAAACATGCTGCGCAAGGATTAGAGGAAAAGAAACAAATATTGTATCTCTTAGGACCTGTTGGCGGTGGTAAATCCTCCCTGGCCGAGCGCTTAAAGGCGTTAATGGAAAAGGTCCCCTTTTATGCCTTAAAAGGATCGCCCGTTCATGAATCCCCCTTAGGACTTTTTAATCCTGAAGAAGATGGCCCTATTTTAGAAGAAGAATATGGGATCCCACAACGCTACGTCGAAACCATTATGTCCCCTTGGGCCGTCAAACGCTTACATGAATTTAATGGTGATATTAACCAATTTCGTGTCGTGAAATTATGGCCTTCTCGCTTAAGACAAGTTGCCGTGGCTAAAACAGAGCCCGGTGATGAAAATAACCAAGATATTTCTTCTTTGGTTGGTAAAATTGATATTAGAAAATTAGAGCAATTCGCACAAGATGATCCAGATGCCTACAGTTATTCTGGTGGCTTATGCAAAGCTAACCGGGGTTTACTTGAATTCGTGGAAATGTTTAAAGCCCCTATTAAAGTGCTTCATCCTTTGCTCACAGCAACCCAAGAAGGAAACTATAACGCAACCGAAGGTTCGGCCTCTATTCCTTTTGATGGTATTATTATGGCGCACTCAAACGAGAGCGAATGGCTCACTTTTAAAAATAACAAACACAATGAAGCTTTTTTAGATCGTGTTTACATTGTAAAAGTACCTTACTGCTTGCGCGTCACCGAAGAAATACAGATCTATAAAAAATTACTCATTAATAGCTCATTACGTGAAGCGCATTGTGCCCCCAGCACCTTAAAAATGCTTGCCCAATTTTCCGTTCTTTCTAGGCTTAAAGAGCCAGAAAACTCTAGCATTTTCTCAAAAATGCGCGTTTATGATGGTGAAAATTTAAAGGATACCGATCCTAAAGCAAAGTCTTATCAAGAGTACCGCGATTATGCTGGCGTTGACGAAGGGATGACAGGGCTATCTACCCGCTTTGCTTTTAAAATTCTTTCCAAGGTATTCAATTTCGACTCCACTGAAATAGCAGCTAACCCAGTTCATTTATTGTATGTACTTGAACAGCAAATTGAACGAGAGCAATTTCAGCCAGAAATAGCAGAAAAATATTTGTCTTATATTAAGGGTTATCTTACCCCTCGTTATGTTGAATTTATTGGAAAAGAAATTCAAACGGCCTATCTTGAATCTTACTCAGAATATGGCCAAAACATTTTTGACAGATATGTTACTTATGCCGATTTTTGGATCCAAGACCAAGAATATCGCGATCCTGACACGGGTGAAATTTTAGATAGACGTTCACTAAACGATGAACTAGAAAAAATTGAACGACGGCATATGATTTCCGGCGAAACCTTAGAG
>CAZHSJ010000238.1:0-3816 GCA_964535225.1 Uncultured Candidatus Berkiella sp.
GATTAGGAGTAATTGCAATCCTGAAACCGCTTGCGTTAGACTGCGCAATCACTTGGAGAGGTGGCAGAGCGGTCGAATGCGGCGGTCTTGAAAACCGTTAAGGGGTTTCCCCTTCCAGGGTTCGAATCCCTGCCTCTCCGCCAATACAAAAGTACCCTATGGGGTACTTTTGTATTGGCAAAGGGATGAGAACCCTGGAAGTTAAGGGTTCGACAAAAATGAGAGCGAAACGATGCGTAAGCATCCGCTCGAATTTTTGGGCGAAAGCGATAGCGGACGCCCCGAAGGGGTGAGCAGGTGAGGCGAAGCGAACCTGCGAATCAATCCCTGCCTCTCCGCCATTAGCAGCTCTTGGTCGCCGAAGGCGCACAGAGGCGGGCAGGTACCAACCACCCTTATTTTAAGCATTACATATAACTTATTAACAACATTAAAGCTGGAAATGAATCTCTCCCTGGGTTATTCTGGCTCGGGTATGGAACCATCTGGGGATTAACTTTGATCACAGTACTGATTGTCGATGACCATGAATTAGTAAGAGCGGGGATCCGTAGCTTGCTCTCAAGTGTGAATGGACTAAAAGTAATTGGGGAAGCGGCTACCGGCGAAGAAGCAGTTAAAATTGCCAGGGAGAAGCATCCTAATGTGGTCCTGATGGATGTCAGAATGCCGGGAATTGGTGGGTTGGAAGCAACCCGAAAATTGCTAAGAGCCGATCCAGACATTAAAGTAATTGCTCTAACAGTTTGTGGTGAAGAGCCATTCCCTTCCAAGTTACTTCAAGCCGGTGCCGCAGGATATTTAACAAAAGGTTCCGCCTTAGATGAAATGGTTCAAGCAATTCATTCCGTATTCCACGGTAAACGCTATATTAGCCCAGAAGTAGCACAACAGCTGGCGCTTAAACACCTCTCCGATGAAAAGGCCTCGCCTTTTGAAACGCTTTCTGAGCGAGAATTGCAAGTGATGCTCATGATCACCAGTGGCCAGAAAGTACAAGAGATCTCTGATAAACTTTGCTTAAGCCCTAAAACGGTGAATAGCTATCGCTATCGCTTGTTCGACAAGTTAGGTGTGCATAGCGATGTTGAATTAACTCACCTTGCAATACGTCATGGTATTTTAGATACCGAAAGCTCTGGCGCAACTTCATAGTTAGTAATGTTTAATCATAAATTGTTTTTAGCTTCAGTGACCTCACGGCCGGGAGTTTACTGTATGCGCGACAGTGCCAACAAGGTGTTATATGTTGGCAAAGCAAAAAACCTCCATGCCCGCCTAAGTAGCTATTTTCGGACACAAGAGAACCCTCGCCTTGCCATGATGGTAGGTAAAATTTCAAGTATTGACGTTACGATTACCCATAGTGAAATTGAAGCTTTATTACTAGAAAATTCACTGATTAAATCATTAAAGCCCAAATACAATGTGCTCTTTCGTGATGATAAGACATATCCCTTTTTATTTATCTCTAAGCATCCCTTTCCACGACTCGTTTATGTAAGAGGTAAATCAAAAGAAAAAGGGACATATTATGGCCCCTATCCGAGTGCGATTGCGGTGAAAGAGTCGCTTGGGTTGTTGCAAAAATTATTTAAAATCCGCCAGTGTGATGACACTTTTTATGCTAACCGTTCTCGCCCTTGTTTGCAGTATCAAATTAAACGGTGTACCGCCCCGTGCGTGGGTTTTATTCAAGAAGAAGCCTATGCACAGGATGTGAATAATGTGGAATTATTTTTAGCAGGTAAAGAAGGCCAAATTATAGAGAAGTTGATCTGTAAAATGGAGCAGGCAGCCTCAAGCCAAGACTTTGAACATGCAGCAGTGCTGCGTGATCAAATAACGAGTTTGCGCCATCTTTACGAACAGCAAGTGGTGTATAAGCAAAAAGGCAATGCGGATGTGATTGCCGTTGAGGAATTAAAAGGAAATTTTTGCTTGCAATTGCTCTACATTCGTCAAGGACAAATCTTGGACAGCCGCTCATTTTACCCCTCACAGAGCAATGAGCATGATAAAAGTGAAGTGTTGCGTAGTTTTATTATTCAGTTTTATGTCAATCAAGAAAATAAACTAGATTACCCCCATCAGATTATTGTTAACCAGACTATTGAAGACAATGACCTTATCAGCAAGTCTTTATCTGAAGTTGCTAAACACCAGGTAGAGATTTTTAAACCCTCCCGAGGCGAGAAAGTAAAGTGGTTGCAATTAGCCAATCAAAATGCCCTGCAAGCCCTAGAAAGGAAAATGTTGAGTAGCTCTGCCTCTCAAAAAAGATGGATTGAGCTGAAAAAGATTTTAGGGATTGCAAATGGGTTAAATCGGATTGAGTGTTTTGATATAAGCCATACTTTTGGTGAGGCAACGATGGCCTCCTGTGTGGTATTTGATCAAAATGGCCCGCTAAAAACAGACTATCGTCGTTATAACATTGAAGTGAAGGCCAATGATGATTATGCGGCAATGGAGCAAGTTATCACGAAGCGGTATTTAAAGCGCAAAGCAGAAGATAAAGCTATGCCGGATGTGGTGATTGTGGATGGGGGCAAAGGGCAGTTGCACCGCGCTAAGAAAGCGATGCAAGAATGTCAGCTTTTGGATATTTTGCTTATTGGCATAGCCAAAGGAGAGGGGCGTAAGCCTGGCCTTGAAACCTTATTCGTTACCAGACTCCAAAGCGAAGAAGAAGGGATTATTAGCTTATCGCCTACCTCTAGTGCCTTTCATTTATTACAACACATCCGAGACGAGGCACATCGCTTTGCCATTACAGGGCACAGGCACAAACGCAACAAAGCCAGGACCACCTCTAGCTTAGAAGCGATTGAAGGGGTTGGGGCCAAGCGAAGCAAAAAATTGTTAAATTATTTTGGTGGCTTGCAGGGGTTGATGTCTGCCAGTGAAGAGGCGATTGCGCAAGTGCCGGGTATAGGCAGCGCCTTAGCGGCAACCATCTATCTAAAACTTCATGGGGAGTAAAGGATAAGGTTGCGAGGGGGTGGCTCACATGCTAGTCTCCCTACACAAACTTAGTTCACCAGAGAAAGTCATGTCGGGCAAAGTGTTTAGTATTCCAAATGCTTTTACAGCGGCAAGGATTTGTATGATCCCTTGTTTCGTTGTTGCATTTTATTTGCCTATCAAAGACGCTGGGCTTATTACGGCCGGCATTTTCTGCTTAGCAGGTATTACAGATTGGTTGGACGGGTTTCTTGCTAGGTTGTTAAATCAAACCTCTCGTTTTGGCGCCTTTCTTGATCCCGTTGCCGACAAGTTAATTGTGGCGGTGGCTTTAGTCCTTCTGGTGGGGGAATATGGCAAATTTTGGGTTACCATTCCTGCAGCTATTATCGTGAGCCGCGAGATTGCCATTTCCGCATTAAGAGAATGGATGGCAGAGATAGGTAACCGAACCAAAGTGTCTGTTAGTTATATAGGTAAAGTTAAAACTTTTATTCAGATCATCTCAATAATTATTTTGCTGGCTTACCCGGCTGACTGGGATATTATCTGGGTTAAAGTTGGGATAGCGTTAATGTATTTAGCTGCCATTTTAACTTTATGGTCCATGATTTCCTACCTTCAGGCGGCATGGTCTGCAATTATCGAATCAGATCTGTAACGCATTCTAAGATAACGAAAAGATGCTTGACAGCGTTGCCGAAATCTTTAACAATGGCCACCTCTTACGTGTGCGGGAATAGCTCAGTGGTAGAGCACAACCTTGCCAAGGTTGGGGTCGCGAGTTCGAGCCTCGTTTCCCGCTCCAAATTTTCAATGTATCATTTAACTCAATTTCACTATGGTAGT
>CAZHSJ010000239.1:0-3805 GCA_964535225.1 Uncultured Candidatus Berkiella sp.
AGTTATAATTCTAACATTTATGATCAAAAAAAGTCTAATTCCAAAAGCCACTTTTTGCTTTTCTTCGCGGGTTTGGTGATAGGTCAGTTGCTCATTACTTCCCTAATAACCCATGAATGAATTGTGCTTGTTTGGCTTTATGCGCATTTTCCTTTTCTTCTAGAAGAGCTGCATTTTCTATGCGTTGCTTTAGTCTGCTTAAATGTGCTTGGGTTAAAAAGGTTTGACTATCGCTAGAGTGACTTGCCAAGTAATCAACTGCCCTAAGCGCTTTTGCTTGCCGAGGTTTGCAAAGCTCAGTCGGATCATTGATTTCTTGTAAGGCTTGGAAGTACGTATAACGGCTATTGGCATCGGCAAGCGCCGCAATACGGTGATGTTGCCGCTCTTGGCTACATTCATAGGCAATTGTCAGCGGTTTTTTAGGTTCGGTGATATACATGGTTTTTTACTCAATAACTAAACATAAGTAAACCATGGGGTTTGTTTGGGTAACTTCAAGTAAAAAGGAATGAACGTAAGATAGGCGAGAAAGGTAAAGCGATGAGTGGCTATTTCGTTATTCCCACGAAACTTACCCTTGCCACGGGGGCAAGTCACTATCTATTTTCTAGGCGTTTGTTTTTTCTTGTCTGGTTTTGGTTTGACAATGACAGGTTCGACCGCTTTTTGCTCTTTAAAAGTTAAAGGCGTTTTGCGCGCACTTGTGGCAGGTTCCTCAGCAACAGCGGGGAGATCAGCCTGAGTGAGTTTAGATAAGTTACATATTGCAGTAGATTCTTTGCCTTTCGCATCGCGATAAATGGGGCTTAACTGCTCTCCATAATATGAATCTATCACTGAAAATCCCAAGCGATCCATCACTTGTGGGTAGACTGCGCCATTTTTCATTTGCTGTTCAAGTAAATCAGGATAAAAGCTCATAACGACCCCATGTCCCGAAAAAGAAGCTAATTCTTTTGGAATAGACTCATCTTCCATAACGGCTTTGCGAATTTCTTCCCACACATCTAAAAAAGAATCACCCTGTTCATTTTTCGCTTGTGCATTGCGAATCAATTGATTGGGGCCGGGAACAAGGGGCAGGCGCATCATTTGTGCTAATAAGGGATCAAGCTCAAGAATGGCATTGAATGCTTCACGTGAGGTTGATGCGCCCCATAGCCATCTTGCATTAGCCATAAAGGCATAAGCAAGATATAAATCCTCACCTAAAAGAAAATTCTTTTTATCTTTTAAGGAATTTCTCGTATTGGGATCAGGGCTATCAAACATGTTGTCCAGATCTTGATAATACTGCCAGGTAGAGGCAAAGAAAATATTTACCGTTTGTTTCATTTTTTCTTTTAGGGCAGGATTTTTTTGGATGAGTTTTGCTAAATGATATTCAAATAAATTTTCTTTGTTAAAAGATTGTAGCGCCCAAGGATTAGTTTGGGACGCTTGCATGCATTGTTGTAGTGCTTTGTGCTGATCATATAAGGGATGGGCGGGCGTAATGTCTTGATTATTTCTATCAACGCCCATGCATAATAACATTAACTGTAGCAAACTAGACATATAAAAAGCATTTGTTTTGGATTGTTCTGGCAAATAAAGGTGTTTATAACCAACCTCATAACCTAATACTGAATTTTGAAAACCATTCAAGTAGGTTTTGGGGGGGAGATTCAAAAATTGTTTTTGCGCATCAGTTAGCTTATAGTAGCGATATTCTCCTTTGGGTTTATCCTCGTTTTCTTCACTACCAGTAAGGCGATTATAGTAACTTTGAGCAGTTTCCACCCAGCCCGCTTCTTGGGGGGGAACATAAAGCGCAACGTCCCAGCCATCTTTCTGGTTAGATTCAAGCATTTGGACATAATCTTGTTTTGCAGGATCATAACAGATACCTTTTCCTTTGTTGTAAAACAAGGGTAATGTCTTAAGCGCAGAAAACGCATGTTCATCTCTATATGGTCCACTTAACATATTTGCATCAGTAAAATTAAACGGCGTTAATATGAGCCTTGCGTAATATTCAGCTGGGTTCCAGGTATTTAATAAGTGCGTTCCTTGGGCATCATAAACGTGGCCTTGGAGCACGCCATTTTGTAATACATGTCTTTGATAGTCACCAAAAGGAGTTTCCATTGCTTGGCTAATAGCTTGATCCCAGGTTTTAGTCCATAAAAAGGTTTGTGGCAACCAGCTTCTTTTGCTGTGCCATTTTGCATCATTTTGCAAATTAATAAAAGGAATAGCATCAACACCTTCTTTTTCAAGTGCTTGAGTAGATTTTGCTCGAATGGTATGCAAAATTGCTAAATTAATAAACGGCATAACATGACAACTGCTATTTATTTGCTGCGCAAAGCAATAAGAAGCAGGGGGGCGTTGGATGGTATGTTGTAATTGAGGGGGATGTTCTAAAAGATGAACAAGATCTTCACGGTTATCAGCTTTAGCTTCATCAAGAGCTGTTCTTCCGTTAATCAGTAGGTTTGGATCTGCACCATAAGAGAGTAAGATTTTGGCACTTTTATAATCCCTCATTCTGCACGCTATCATCAAGGGAGTTACCTCATCATCGCCTGATGTTGCAAGATTAGGTTTAGCCCCGTTTTTTAAAAGCAATTCAACAGCGACCTGATTCTTCTTTTCCAAAGCACAATGTAATGGTGTGCCTCCTTCGTTGTTTTTTTGGTTAGGATCAACATTTTCTTTAAGTAAAAATTCTAACCACTTGTTGTCTCCCTTTGCAACAAAATGATGCAATTGCGTATCACCGTTTCGATATTTAGTATTCTTGGATAAACGTAGAATTTGTTCAGCCGCTCTATATTGCTTATTAATAATGGCAACTTCAAATGGGGTCCCGGAAGTAGCGAAAATTTTGGAGTTTATTTTCGGATGCCCCATCAATTTTGTGAGCACACCAATGTGACCATATCTGGCTGCAATGTGTAAAGCGGTGTCCCTATTTTCATTTTTGACATTTGGATCGGTTTTCTCATTTTCTAGGATTTTCATGATATTGTGGGTATCATTTTCTAATGCTGCAAAGGTTAACCATGTATGTTTTTGAAAATCTTGATGTAATACTTTATCATCTAAAGCTGTATGAACTGACTGCCATTTATCACTGGCTATCCATTTTTCAACGATTTGCTTGTTTGCTTTTTCATTTTGTTTTGTTGCATAAATTTCTGATCCGATTATAAGTTTTTGATTTATACTATTAACACCAAACCCTGCCATGATTGCAGCCGCTAATTCTCTTTCATTATCCATATATTTCGCTGGCGCAGAATTAATAAATACCCATTGTGATTTTTGTGGATCAAATCCAATGGTCATGGCATGCTTTGCTGTATGTAAAGTGATTGCGACAGGTTCAGTAAATGGAGGATCTGTACTTTTAATGGCGTCTTTCAAAGATTCAAGGTACAGAACAAGATCATTCATTGAGTAAACACCAGTAAAATGATCTATATCAGTCAAACCACCTTGTTTCTCAATTTCAACCGAGGCTAAAATTTTAGCGCTTTGTACAGTTTCTTGGCCAGATGGCTCTTGTGTTTCTTCATATAAATGCGAATATTTTTGTGGTTGGAAATAGATATCGACGCCCGATAAAAATGCCGTAACACCGCGTTGATTGAGTTCAAAATCGGTTAATTTATATCCATTATCTTTATCATCTTTAATGGTTTGAAATCTATTATTGTAAGTCTCTACATCCTTAGACAAGATGGCTTGCATGCCCATATTACTTAGCCCATAACATACGCCATCTGGGTTTGATTTGTACCCTTTTGCTATT
>CAZHSJ010000240.1:0-3777 GCA_964535225.1 Uncultured Candidatus Berkiella sp.
TAGGTAGGTCTAGATAATGTGGGCCTTCTCCAGAGCCTTCCATAAGCCATTCAACAGAGCATCCAATTCCCTCATTTAATAAGGCTTTAACCAGCCTATGTGCGCCCTTTAGCGTTAATCCTTGGTTTTTAAGCGTACCAGGTCGCTCCCATCCTCGTAGTGTTGAAAGGGGAATATCGTGCCTTGTATCCATTTGCTGTAATGAAACACCTGCAAATTTCCGAGCGCTTCGAACACGTTTAGCTCTTTCGAGCATATCAAGGGTAACAACTTTTTCCATGTGCCTATTGCATAACCTTTTAGATAATCAGCGTGCAATTGTACTACTAAACACACCAAGACAAAATAAGTTAGAAAGTATAATACATCCGTTTTTGACAATTTGCAAAAATACAACATAATGTGTTGTATTCTGGGTTTGATTAAATGTAAATTAATCGCTCAGTGGAAAGGCACGCAAGCTATTGCACATAGGGAATAAATAATGAAGCAGTTTAAATTTTGCCCTAGATTTGAACCAAATAGGGGATTGTCACGATCTTCTAAAGTCGGTAATCTTATAGCGTGCTTACAAGGTAGTTCACACCTTGCAAGCACTTACCAAAATTTAACCTGGTTAAGAGGTCAAAAAATGGCTATAACAATTCTAATCGATCTATTTTCAGTTATAAACCTCCCATATCTTTTGCAGACGTAAATTTTCAATTATTTTCATTTGAAAATTGGTTTGATTTCTAGCAAAAGAGGGATCTATGATTGAGAACGCTGCTGCGTGCATCATTCTGCAAGCACGCCAATCTAAACATTACGTCACGTTTACAGATAAAGAATTTGAATTTGTATCAAGTTATCCTGCCTTAAGCGCAAATGAAAAATTGATTTGGTTTAATTTAGTTCGCAAGAGCTTAAGAGATCCTAATTTGTCGTGCGCAATAACACATCAGCAAATAGCGATGATGATAGGGATTAAGCAAGATACTGCCTACAGGGCAGTGAAGAGGCTTAAACAGTTTGGCTTTCTACAGGCACAGTTTGATGCCGAGTTACAAATTACAACCTATGCCATCACGTTACCGGATGAAGGTCTGGAAGCGATAACGAATGCGCCTAATCGTGGTTTCGGAAAAAAATCCGATACCCCTCCGGATAAAAATCCGGCATCCCCCGGAAAAAAATCCGGTACCCCCCCGGATAAAAATCCGATCCTATTAATAAATAATAATATAAATAATAAACATAATATTCATAATCAAACCCAAGCAAAGCAAGCAATTGTGAATGATGCTGACGCATTGGTTTGTGAATTTGAAAGCTTACAAAAAGAATTTCAGAATTTTTCTCTTGCTGAGAGAGTTCGACGAATCAATGGGCATTTCACTACTGAGCAAATGCACATCATTCATGCTCAAATTAATGCGAAGCAGAAGTGCATTGAAATTGAAGAAAATCAACGAAATGAGAAACCAGCAATATCGCAGCCATTAGAAAAATCGAAGCTTATTGACTTTGAATTCGAAGGGTTGCAGTTTTTGATTGAGGAAAAGGTCAAAGACAAAATTATCCATGCGATCCCACTTCTGCATCAACGCAAAAAAATTAAAGGGGACGCAGCCAACAAAACCTTAAGTTCGATAATGAAAGAGGTTTTATTTTATGTCACGAAGGCCAGAAGCTTGACAGATAAACCGGTGATTCAACTGAAACGGTACCATATTGCTGGTAAGATTTTGCAAAAAGGTCAATGGGAATGCCCTAGAGGGATCGCACGGGAGGAGGGAGCTGCACGTGAAGCTTTATGGCAAACAAGCAAAAAAATTGAAGTTGCAGGAAGCTTCGGTATGGCGGAGGGCAAATAGATGGACATGAAATCACATCTTGATTTGAAAGCCATGATCAGAGGCTTGTGCAAAGCGGGATTATCACAGGAAGCAATAGCATTAGCAGTTGAGGTCAATCAATCAACAATTAGCCGAATTTTATCAGGCAAATACCAGAATTCGAATTTTAAACTAGCGATGGGGATCCATTTATTATATATGCAACATTGCCAATCAGTGCCTGGTGCATCAAGTGTCTATAACGTTTTTTAGAAACACATCTGAAAATTATGCTTAAAAGCATAAGGAATTTCTTGAAGACATAGATCATCGCTTGCAATAATGACAATACATAGCAAGGGAGTGATTTATGCATCCACAAAAATATATCTATGCTCTGTTGAATAACGGCTTTACTGAGCATTGGATAGCAAAAAAAGTCAAATTAGCACAATCCACTATTCATCGAATTAAGGTGGGTGATGTTCGATCACCTCGATTCGACACGGTAGAAAAAATTAAAAAACTATATGAAAAACAATTAGAAACTGGTTCCAGCAATGCTTAATGGTTCAGGGGTAATTATGAAAAAGATTTCAATGTTTGCGATAGGGACATTAACAGCCTTAATGTTTGTTGATTGTTTTGCTGGCACGAGCGTTTCAGAGGCACTTAATCCGGTTAAGAGAGAGATCAACGATATGGTTGATTTTGGGCTGGTCATTGTTTGGTTGGTAGGTGTATTTTGGGGTGTGGCTTGGAAAGGGTTCTTTCAATCCAACATTTTTGCAGCGGCCATTGGAATTATTATTCCTAGTATCTGTACAGCATTGGCGTTGATTCATAAGTTTGCTTGAGGCGATATGGATAGCAGCCTTTATAAGATCCCGCAATATTTAGACGAGCCAGATAAAATATTCTTTTTTTATACGGATGAGCTGTTATTGGGGTGTGTTGCATTTTTTATCTTTTACTTGTTATTCAATTGGATTATAGGCTGTGTCGCATTAGTGGTCAGTATACGTTTGAAGCACAAATACAGAAAAACACGCTGGGCAAATATATTTCAATCATTCATATATTGGCACTTTACCAGCAAAAGAAACAAAAATATACCGCCTTCATTTATTAGAGAATATCTATGAAGCTGGCAGCCTACACATTCCAACTGTCACAAACTAGAAGGCAAAGAGATTTACTATTAATTGGGATAATCATTTCAATGGTGTTGAATATGGGATTAACGGGTTTATCATACAAACTATCCGATCAGTATCGCATCGTGATTACTCCGCCTGTAATAGATGAGTCATTTTGGATTGAGAACAGAAAAGTATCTTCTTCTTATTTGCAGCAAATGGCTGATTACTTTAGTCGTTTACTTTTGAATACCACGGCTGTGAGCGCTAATAACCGTAGAGAAGCGGTGCTTAGTTTAGTCGATAATACTTCATACGCCAGTTTTCAACATTTGCTTCTTGATGAAGAAGAGCAAATTAAGAAAAACAACTTTATAACCATGTTCACACCAGCTCAATTTAATGTTGATGTTGAGCGATTGACAGTGGAAGTAATAGGGGAGTTATCCATTTTTCAGGGTAAGCAACAAGTTAAAAATAATCATAAAACATATAAGCTCAAATTCTCTTTTTCAGGAAAATCAGGAAAATTATTAGTGAAAGGCTTTGAAGATGTTACTAAAGAAGCTTAGTTTTTACGTGCTAGCGATAATGCCAGCTCTAGCATGGGGTGGCCAGGAGCTTATTATTCCTAATAATGGGGAAGGGATGGCACAGATCGCAAGAACGTCTTTAAACAGAATTTACTTGAATGAAGATCATGTTGCTCAAATTACTTCTCTTAACGGGGAATTAGTGATCCAAAAAGATACAGAGAATGGTCAGTTTTTTGTAAAGCCTACTGATGAACAAAGAGAAAACCCAATAGAAATATTTATCTC
>CAZHSJ010000241.1:0-3720 GCA_964535225.1 Uncultured Candidatus Berkiella sp.
AGGGAAAATCTGTTTGTGTGTTTATTTCAATAATCTTTTTTAAGTTAGGATAAGCCTCAATTTCAGAATGCTGATCTGAAATATTTTCAGGAGAGGAAATGATGATTTTCTGTGGCAACTCACTTTGTGTATTGTAAAAATAGTTTAGCAATTGTGCCAATTGCTGTTTTTCAACAGAGAAGCCCATAAAGGGAGAAACCTTAGCAGTGGCGATATCACTTTTAACCCAAATTCGCCACACAAGCGGATCGCAAGGCAAACTAGCACACAAAGGGTAGAGGGCACTAGGCGTAATACCATACTCGTTAAGATGCGATTTCCAGGCATTCATTTTATCTTTATCAACCCATGCAATACCACAATGTGTTTTGTCCAACTTGTTATGGCTAAAATGGATATTTTCCGTGTTAGACATAATGCTGTCTTCAAGCATGTTAGGAATAATTTTAGAAAGGGTTGTGTTTCCAATGCCTTTTGGGATGGTAATATCTTTAAGCACAATTTCAGGGCTTGCAAGTAAAATGGCAATTTTGCTTTCTTTTAAATCAAGTTTTTGAGATATTTCAGATAAGGAAACGTTATTAATTTTATTAATAACATTGTCAGCGTTCATCACGACGATGTCAGCGTATTCAAATTTATCTGTGCATAAAATATAAATTTGATTCATACCGCCTCAAAGCTTCGCCAATAGACAGAAACACCAGTTGAATTATCGGGTTGATTCCCCATTCCTAATAGAGAATAGAGTGTTAACTCGCAGGATTGGTAATTTACCCTGATTTTAGCTAAATAAAACTGGCTCTGTATTGTTACCATATCTGTGTTCACCTCAATCCCTTGTAGCGGTGCTAAAGATAAAAAAGCTTCTATTTGCTTAAAGCCATTCATATTCTTGCGCATTTTAATAATACTTTGTGCCGTGGTAATTGTAATATTCGGATCTAAAGACATTAAGCTGTACTCTGTTGCTGTATTTACATTCAGGGGAACAACAGCCGGTAAGGCAAAAAGATAAGGGAGGATTTTATTAAAGTGCTCTGCTGTCATTTTTGGTAAAGGGCGAAGCTGTGTTGCGCTAGCAAAAGGGAGCTGATTGCCTTGCTCTGGCATAGTATCAGGTGAAACATTAACATTACTTTGTGCTTTTTGTATAATTTCATCAGACATTTCAAACGACTGTGCTGATATGGCGCGCATCATGTTTTTAAAGCCATCAATCGAATCACTGTTTACCAAATTATTAAGATTAAATCGACCCTGAACATCGATAAGGGCTATTTCTATAAAGGCATCATCATTTTTATTTTTCGATAACGTCCCTAAGGGCACCTCTTTTTTTAATTTGGTGGTGGTATATATAAGATCTTTAATCTTAGCTTCCTCTGAGAGGGCAAGCTGAATGGCCTTTTGAGATGATAGATAATTATTAGAATGACGAATTTCCGTACGATGAGACACTAATAATGCAACGACAGTTACTTCAAGCAACACCATAATAAAGAGAGCAACAACCAAAATGGTGCCTTTCATTGAGCCAAGATGAAATTTTCCTAATGTCATGGTTATTTAGTTTCCACGGCTAATTCAATAATGCCCTCTTGCTCAAATGTTATTCTTGCAACAATGGCAATGGGCGTTTTATAGGCAAAATCTTGCACAGGTGGCCAGAGGGTGTATTGTTTTGCGTTGTCGTCATAAAATGTCCAGGTTAAATTGTTAACCTTTCCAATCAAAGCTTGTTTGAAAAATTCACCTTCGTTTGAATTTTTAGACATTCTAAACAAGGTGTTATTTTCTAAGGTATATTGAACTTCTTCTATTGACGTACGGTTAAAACGGTAATCGGGATTAACATTGCCAAGTTTATAGAAATGAAGCATATGGGAGTTAGCGTAAAACGAACCCCGTGCTTGATTGTTGTTGGAAAAAAGAGGAGCCTCAACAACTTGCATTAAATCAAATTGCAAGATAGAGAGCATGGTTTGCAAATCCATTAAGTGCGATTCTTTATCCTTAATAATTTTTGAGTTATTAAGGACTTGCACCATCGAGCCTGTAATAATTCCAACAACTATTACAAAAATAAATAACGCTAACAGCACTTCAACTAAGGTAAAAGCGCTTTGGTATTTTCTGATGAGGCTATGGTTTGGTTGGTACAAAGAGTGCCCTTTTTTGAGTAAGTGTTGTTAATCCTCTATCATTGGTTATTGCAATTTCTACTACCTTGATGTTTTTATCATTGCTTAGCTGAAGGTTCACAGAGCTCATAAAGGTTTCATCTCCCATCGTGAGAGACTTTGACCCACCCATGCGCTGTTTTGGCACTAATGCCAAGGTCATAATTTCTTTGTTCACAATTAAAGAGGCGAGCGTTTTTTGTTTTAAAGTCGATGAGCTTCTTGATAATTCAGATATGGCGAAATAACAGCCCATAAAGACGGTTGTTACAATAACAAGGGCTACCAGCACTTCAACCAGCGTAAATCCATTTTTTTTCATTTCTTGATTAACTCCAATTCGCCAGTTGTATTTCCAGCGATAATGTAAGTTATGTCTTGTTTGTTATTGCTAATGGTCAAGGTGAAGGGCGTAAATCTACCATTAGGATAAAATTCAATTGCAAAGGTTTGCTTTAGGATAATGTCTTTATCAACACGTTGTTTTTTAAGCAAAGGATCTTTGTCCAACCATACCCATTCGTATTTATTTTGCACTTTTTGAAACTTTTTAAATCCAAATTCGTTGCCTTCTACAAAAAGAGAAAGTGGCGCATGCGCAAAAATGGCTGTTTGTCTTGCCAATTTAATTTTTGTAAGGAGATTGTCTGAAAAAGATTCCACTTTTTTATCATCTGTGTATGCGAAATTTGTGTTAATAACCACGACCATCATAATGGTCATAAAAATAAAAATAACCACCATGATTTCGATTAAAGTAAACCCAGCAGTTGTGCTATTTTGTTTCTTGAACATCCCAGTTTCCAATAATTTGTTTTTCATCTTGTTGGCCGCCCTTGCCATAGGAGAAAATATCAATTTCTCGATGCGTGCCCGGATTGAGATACTGATAAGCATTTCCCCAAGGATCTAGGCGTAGTTGTTTTATGTACCCACCTTGTCGCCATGCTTTAGGCTTTGGCTCCGTGGTTGGCTCCTTTTCTAAGGCCTGTAGGCCCTGATCAGAGCTAGGATAAAAGCCATTATCTAGCCTATACATATCTAAAGCATTTTCAATGGCAAGGATATCCTGTTTGGTTTTGGCTATTTTGGCATCATCAGTTCTGCTAATAATGTTTGGGACAATAATGGAGGCAAGCAAGCCAATAATGACGATAACCACCATGATTTCTATCAAGGTAAATCCCGAACGGTGCTTCTTTTTTATTTTCATCGTATTTTTCCTCGGTTAGCTCACTATGCTTGAAAGCTGGAATATCGGTAGAAGCGTTGCAAGTACAATAAAAAGAACAATTGTTCCCATGAGAATAATCAATAAAGGTTCAAATGCTGTTAGTACGGTATTAATGGTAAATTGTACATGTCTGTCTTGATTGTTAGCGCTTTGCGTTAACATTTCTTCTAAATTACCAGAATTTTCTCCGCTGGCAATAAATTGTAAGCTGCTCGGGTTAAAATATTTTGCTTGCTTTAGTGCAGCATAAATAGAGGCCCCTTCTTTAATTCTATCTTTCGCAATCAATATTTCCTTTCGTAT
>CAZHSJ010000242.1:0-3696 GCA_964535225.1 Uncultured Candidatus Berkiella sp.
CAAATTCCTTTTGATTATTTTTTAAAAATTTAACCAGATCATCACCAACGGTAACATTTTGCCCAAACATTTCAAGAATATGGGCCGAGTTATAACGCAACATCGCAAGGCGTTGCTCATAATTCGCTTTGGTCAAATCACTTAAAAAGCGCTCTTCATTGCCTACGTTCTCGTTAGCGATATCAATCCCTTTGTAGCTGGCAAACATAGAACATTCCCAGCTATCGATTTGATCGGGTTTCGAAATACAACGATATTGTGGTTTAAAACCGAGCCCCTCACAATACGCTACCAATTGATTTTGCAATGATTCATCTAAATCGGAACCATCTGAATTATAAAATTGAATATCTGCTATTTTTTCTTTATTGACTTCAACAAAATGAATAACCGAAACGGCATAGTGAATATTGTTAAAATTAAAGGGGATAATTAATTGAGTACAATCATCAAGTTTAAGATTGGGCTTTTTCGGGTTGCCAATAAAATTTTCATCACTCTCACCCAGTGCTTCTAAATATAAGCGAAACATGGTTTGCTGGGTAAAGCCTTGCTCTGCAAGAAGTGCTCGCGCTTGCTCTTTGCGCGCTATTGCCTGTTCATTGCGTTGCGCTTGGGTTCGCAGCTTTGCTTCACGTTGTTTTTTAGACAAATCTTTATCTTCTGGTAAGGGTTTTTCTAGTAGGACAACATCCCCTTCTGGGGTTGTGCGCGTCGGCAGCCCCTGATGTTCTATAATTTTAACTTCTGCTAATGCTTGTGCAAACTCATTCATTCTTTTGGCATTATATATTGGAAAAACACCAACGGTGTCCGCCAAATGAGGACGTTTTGCAACCAAACTTGGGATAATCCCATAAACCTGGTGCCACTCTAGCCAATTTCTTGCCCCTATTTCATCAGGGATCTCGCTACCATCTCTTTGTGCATTTACATCTGCATTTTCTGTACGAATGATATTACCTTGGGGATTATGCGCTATGATAAGTTGTTTAACGGCGCGTTGAATGTAGGCTTTAAGTTCCGCTCTTTCCAAGGTTATTATTGGTAGTGGCACGGTTGCATCTTTTGCAACGTTGCGGCTTTTGCCGCGTGTCGTTGGTTTTTTTCGTGAAAGAGGGGTTTCTTTTGCTGCTTGTTTCTTTGCTTTATCTTGTTGCTGATTCGCATTGTTTTTGGTACGCGCCATTTTTCAATTCTCCAATACAGATGGACTAAATCCATTGAAAATTAGGAAGAAGTATACAGAAACCAATAAAAATAGATAGTGGCCTAACCGAATTTTTGGCCAAAACTAAGTTGCGCAGCTTAGTTTTATGCCAGATCTAGCCATATGCCCTGAAAAAAAGTATGCTTTTTATTTCTCCATAAAGAACGCAAACGCATGCAAGTAGATCATCTCAGCGCTGTCTTACACACTGCCTTTGAACAACGCGACACTTTAAACGCCGCCAATGCCTCCGAGGAATTAAAAAAGGCCATTCATTTTGTTATCCAGGGCTGCCAATCAGGCGATCTTCGCGCCGCAGCGCCTGTAGGAAATCAATGGCATGTTAATACTTTTGTGAAACAAGCTATTTTACTTTACTTTAAGCTACAGGAAAATACGGTTTTTGAAGGGGGATTTACCCAATTTTACGATAAAATCCCGCTGCAATTTAATCAGTTTACCCACAGTGATTTCAAACAAAAGCGCACACGCATCGTCCCGCCTGCTTGTGTTCGTATTGGCGCTTACATCGGGCCTAATACCATATTAATGCCCTCTTATGTAAATATCGGTGCCTATGTTGGTGAAAATACCCTCATCGATACCTGGGCAACCGTTGGTTCCTGTGTGCAAATTGGTAAAAATGTTCATATTTCTGGTGGTGTTGGGATAGGCGGTGTACTTGAGCCATTACAAGCAAGCCCAACCATCATCGAAGACAATTGTTTTATAGGCGCACGCTCTGAAATCGTTGAAGGTGTCATTGTGGAGCAAGGTGCCGTCATTTCAATGGGGGTATATATTGGTCAAAGTACCCGTATTTATGACAGAGAAAACGATTGCCTCCTCTATGGCCGCGTCCCTAAAGACGCCGTTGTTGTTCCTGGAAATCTTCCTGCCGATAATGGCAAATACAGTCTTTATTGCGCGGTAATTGTTAAACGTGTCGATGAAAAAACGCGCGCTAAAGTGGGGATTAATCACCTGTTACGTGAAGCGATTGAGGAAACTTAATGTCTGAAACACTTCAATTAAATCTTGATTTACTTTCACGTCCCTCGATTACCCCTAATGATGGCGGGTGCCAAGCCCTCATCGCACAAAGACTGAGCAAGTTGGGGTTTGAAATTACCCACCATCCCTTTGGCCAGGTGAGTAACTTATGGGCTAAACGAGGAACAGGTCCTACCCTCTGTTTTGCCGGACACACTGATGTTGTGCCACCTGGAAATGAAGCAGACTGGACGAGCCCCCCTTTCACACCAACCATCAGAGATAACCTGCTGTATGCAAGAGGCGCGGCAGACATGAAAAGTGCTATTGCCGCTATGGTTACCGCGGTTGAACGTTTTATTCAAAAAAATCCTGAACCTAAAGGCGCCATTGCTTTTTTAATTACCAGCGATGAAGAAGGTCCGGCGTTAGAGGGAACTGTGGCCGTTTTAAAACAATTGCATGCTTTGAATCAAATTCCACAGTGGTGCTTGGTCGGGGAGGCTTCAAGCGTTAACAAATTGGGCGATACTATTAAAATTGGCCGAAGAGGGACACTCACCGGATATTTTAAAATTAAGGGCAAACAAGGGCATGTTGCTTATCCTCATTTAGCCAAGAACCCCATCCATGTCGCCTTTGGCCCTTTACAAGAAATAGCCAATATCGTGTGGGATAAAGCAAGCGATCACTTTCCAGCAACCTCGTTACAATTTGCTAATATCCATGCCGGCACTGGCGCGAACAATGTTATACCAGGAACACTGGAAGGAAACTTTAATTTACGATTTTCCCCGCAAGTGACACCACAAGACATTCAACAAAAAATAGCCACTGTGTTTAAACAACATGGCGTTGAGGTTGAAATAACCTGGGTACTGGGGGGTGAGCCTTTTTACACGCAACCCAACACGAAATTAGTACAAAGTGTTGCCAGCTCAATTGAGCGATATTTGGGTTATAAACCTGAACTCTCAACCTCTGGCGGTACCTCCGATGGACGCTTCTTTGCTCAGTATGGCACCCACGTGGTGGAAGTGGGCCCGATTAATGCCTCTATTCATCAGGTGAATGAGTGCATAGCGGTGGATGAGCTAGCGCAATTGTCTGCGCTTTATGAGGTTATATTAGACGATTTACTTGGGGCTTAGCGGCAACATCGTCTCTTAAGTAAACAGGTTGTGCAAGGCTCGCATTAACGCCTTCAATGCCTAACTTGATGCGCTCCATCGCAATAAGACCAATGTCTTTAGCGTGAACATGACAGTGCGGAAGGTAGCGAATGGAATACTCGCCTCCTTGTGCCATAATCTCCTCACGATAAGCATCCCACCCTTTTCCTAGGGCAATAATATTGGTTTTTTGCGAGAGCGCTTGAAGTAATTTTTCAGGTTTAATCAGGCATTCTGTGAGGATCTCTTTTTCCTTCATATAACTTGCCGCATAAAGCTCATGCATTCTTGCGTCCAAGGCGCCCACCACTAAGGTCGTGT
>CAZHSJ010000243.1:0-3692 GCA_964535225.1 Uncultured Candidatus Berkiella sp.
TACAGGTAGAAACATCACGCCCAGCGGGTGCTGTTCGTTGAATAACAGTTAGCCGCTACAAGAGGGAGAAAGTAAATGAAGATATTCGGATTATTTAAGAAAAAACCGTCAACGCTTTACGAAGCACTTATGGCTGGTGATTTCAATCAAGCAAAATATTTCATAGCAAATGGTTCCGATGTAAATGAGAAAATCAAAGAGTTGCAGACAACATTACTTCACATAGCGGTAGCCATTGGTAATAAAAAAATGGTTGAATTTCTCATTGATAATGGTGCAGACTTAAATGCAAGTGAAGATAGAGCAGGATTTCGTCCACTTCATTTCGCATTCTCGCAACAACACATTGATATTGCAGAGCTACTAATCTCAAAAGGAGCAAACGTAAACCTTAAAGATAAACAAGGAAAAACTCCAATTGATCCTATCAGAGTTGACATTCCAAGACAGAATACACAAAGCGTTGACAACGGCATAGATATATATGTTGATGATCTTACAGACTTGATGGTCTCATCATTCCAAGGGTACTTGCATGTTGCAGAGATATTGATTAATAAAGGTGCAAATGTAAACGTAAGGCGACGAAAAGACGGACGTACTGCGTTAGACCTTGCGGCAATACGTGACCATGTTAACATCATAAAACTACTATTAGATAACGGAGCGCGTTCAACTACTAAATATGAAGATGGTTCTACGATGTTAATGTGGGCAATTAGGATGGGGCATCAAGATATAGCGAAATCCCTCATAGATAAAGGAGCGGATGTTAACAATACGAATAATAAGGGAGACACACCTTTGATACTTGCGACAGAAAGACGTCAGAAAGATATAGTTGAATATTTGTTAAAAAACGGGGCTGATGTTAATACAAAAGGTGAAATGGATTGCACGGCCTTAATCTTTGCTTCTATGCGAGGTTATACAGAAATATTGCCATTATTGCTAAAATATGGTGCTGATATCAATGCGACAGGAAAAATGCAATTTACTGCACTTATGTTTGCTGCAAGCGAGGGGCATTTTGACACGGTAAAAGTTCTAATTGAGAATGGGGCGGATGTTAACAAAAAGGGACAGTTAAATCAAACGGCTTTAAAAATGTCAGCAAGCATGGAGATAGCGGAGTTGCTAATAAAGGCAGGTGCATAGTAATACTAACGAGATTGAGGGCTAATAGGCGTTAAGCACAATCTAAGCTCGTAATCCAAATGAAAAAGCTAATTGAAAGAATCAAACTGCGAATGAGGACATCTTTGCTAAACGCGCAAGGAATTCAACTAGCAAAACAAGGCAAGTATAGCGATGCGCAAAAAGCTTTTGAAGAAGCATTGAAATTATTGCCAGGTTATCCGTCGTATAAAATCAATTTAAGCACAGCACTTTATGACCAAGGACAATATACAAGAGCTGAAGCTCTTGCAAGGGAAGCTTTAGATGGTAAACTTAATCGCAAGAATCAACAGCTTGCATATAATAATCTTGGTAACATTCGTTTTCACCAAAAGCGTTTTTTTGAGGCAATAGCATGGTATGAAAAAGCTATTCAAGTATATAAACCAGATAGCGAAATTTATTATAACATTGGTATATCTAATAAAAAATTGGGTGAATGGGAAAAGGCCCTCAAGAATTTTAGACTTTCAAATCAATTGTATGGCAACTTAAAAGCACAGATGGACATAGAGATTGTTGAAAAATTGATGTTGCGCCCGCAAGAAGTAGAAAGTGTTCTGACGGTAAATAAAGGTTTTGATATAAATTTTCCGATTTGTAGAAATTATGACTTAACCTCAGATGAATCAAAAGTAATTGCTTTTGATTCAGGTAAGCCGCTTTTGTTTTTTGTTGGTGCAGGAATTTCATACCCACACCCATCTTGCCTTCCATTAGCCTTCCGGATAGTAAAACAGCTATTTAGCGTCATATTTAATTTAGATAGACAAGAGATTTGTGGTGTATTCAAAATGAGTAGCAATATTAGTGAAGATGAAGCATATATTCGTATTTGTCGCGATGTGTTAAGTTTATCGCCGAGTCTTCCAGATAGGAATTGTGCATTGCCATTTGAAACTTTCTTTGAGGCTTTGCATGCTGTGTTAAATTTTCCAGTTACAAGAATAGTCGATATATTAAAAGACTCGGAACC
Source organism: Uncultured Candidatus Berkiella sp. (assembly GCA_964535225.1). Classification (GTDB taxonomy): domain Bacteria; phylum Pseudomonadota; class Gammaproteobacteria; order Berkiellales; family Berkiellaceae; genus Berkiella. The sequence goes on from CAZHSJ010000243.1 coordinate 2,156, forward strand.
AAATCTACATCATAGGATGCTTGCTTCTGCACTACATCGGGGACATATTGTAGTAACAACTAATTTTGATAGAAACATAGAAAAAGCATATGGTCGCTGTTTCCCCGAGGAGTCTTTAAATGTTTTAGTGACAGACAAAGATTATAAAGAAGCTAATGATAGAAAATTAACAGGTGGCATCTTAGCTAAAATTCATGGAGACATTGAAGATTATAATAGCCTTGTCTTCACCTTAGGGACCATCGGAAGAAGCGGTGATAACACAATACAATTAAATAATGATATTCATGAAGGAGAGATATTAAAAAGATTTCAAACAACATTGAGTGTTCACAAGGCTCTATTCTTGCGACAAGCTTTACTCAATAGAAAAGTCGTCATAATGGGTTATTCAGGCTCCGATGTTTTTGATATTATGCCTATTTTAAAAACGAGTGATTCTAATTGTTCAGGTGTATGGGTAGAACATTTGAGCGATTCAATTTCACCTGCAATTGATGAATGGAAACTTGCCCATCCAAATAGATTTGTTTTGCAACCAAAATCAAAGGAAGATGAAGCACTGGATATTACTTCGAAAATTAGCCATCACTTTCTTAGATTATTTGCGACACCCGCTTTGCTGAAATTGACCGAATACTCTGAAGAAAACTTAGATAGCACACAAAAGTGCGAAGTTCTCACTAATTCTTTGAAATCTTATATAGATCGGTTACGCCTCAAACCAGGCGATGGGCTTTTAAGCATGGCCACACTTTGTGAACGACGTGGAAATTTTGTTCGAGCAAGAGAATTGAATAGCAAGGCCATTGAAAAATATCAAAGGGACTTAAACCGTAATGACTTTCGATGGTTGCCTGCGAAATCTAATATGGGATATATTCTTGGTATGCTTGGTGAGCACGAACTAGCACTCAATGCTTTTAACGAAATTAAAACTTATATTGAGGAAAGAGATAAGATAGAATTATATTCAAGCCTTTATCCCTCGACGCTGATTGAGATAGCAAATACTTTGATTAACATTCATAAGCGCAGATATGATTCCTCCATCGATATGCAAGTGAGACAATTACTAAACAAAGCAATGGAATTAGCCGTTAAATTTAATGATAAAGGAACATTGAGTTATGTTTCAAGAATTGCTGCTAGGCGATATTCTCTTAAGGGCGACTACAAACATGCTTTAGATTTAAATCTTAAAGTTTTTAAAATGACATTAAATGCAGGAGACATTCGTCAAGCCTGTATATCAGGTTTACAAGCTGCCATAAATTACATACAGTTAGGTTTAGCGTGTGATGCAACTGGATTACTTTCCCAAGTTGAGTTACTTGCTAAGCTTCTTGATGATGACGCTTTGCTTAACAGAATAGAATCAGCTCGACTTTATGCTAAATCTGGTAAACTAAACTAACGCACTAATATTATAAGGAGACAGTGAATGAGACTTTTTGATATTTTCAAAAAGGAAAAATCTGCTGGAGTGGAATCAACGTTACGCCGTAGATGAATATATATACGGAACCGAGCCGAA
>CAZHSJ010000244.1:0-3671 GCA_964535225.1 Uncultured Candidatus Berkiella sp.
CCTAGGACCAAAGGATTATGAGTCCTCTGCTCTAACCAACTGAGCTATGGGCCCGTGAAGGGGTTCGCCGCTACAAACACTCGTCCGCCATAGCTTTAGCGACGGCGGAAGCTATGGGCCCGTGAAGGGGTTTTCTATTCCCCCTCACCCTAGCCCTCTCCCCCACGGGGGAGAGGGGATAAGCGTGAGAAGGAAGTTTTAGTAATTTTTTAGCAACCCCGCTTCGCCAAAAGGCTACGCAGGGTGATGCACTCCTTAGAACCTAATAAGTTCCTTGGAAAGCTGAGCATGACAGCTGTAAAAGTATAATGGCTTTAGCGCATCACTTCAACGGATGTTCTTCTTCGTCATCTCCATCTACTAAGAAGCTGCGCAAGTCATCCGCACGGCTGGGTTGGCGTAATTTACGTAACGCTTTCGCTTCAATCTGACGAATACGTTCACGGGTTACATCAAACTGCTTACCCACCTCTTCTAAGGTGTGATCGGTATTCATATCAATACCAAATCGCATCCGCAATACTTTCGCTTCTCTGGCCGTTAAGGTGGAAAGTATACGGCGGGTTGCTTCTCTTAAGCCTGCGGTTGTTGCTGAATCGGCAGGGGAAGCAATCACGGTATCTTCAATGAAGTCCCCTAAATGTGAATCTTCATCATCCCCAATCGGCGTTTCCATTGAAATAGGCTCTTTGGCAATTTTAAGCACTTTGCGGATTTTATCTTCCGGCATGCCCATGCGTTTGCCTAATTCTTCCGGTGTTGGCTCACGCCCCATTTCTTGAAGCATTTGCCTTGCCACACGATTTAACTTATTAATCGTTTCAATCATGTGCACAGGAATACGAATAGTGCGCGCTTGATCGGCAATAGAACGGGTAATGGCCTGACGGATCCACCAGGTGGCATAGGTTGAAAACTTATAACCACGGCGGTATTCGAATTTATCCACCGCTTTCATCAAGCCAATATTCCCTTCCTGAATTAAATCCAAGAATTGTAAACCGCGATTGGTGTATTTTTTCGCAATTGAGATCACTAAGCGAAGGTTAGCTTCCACCATCTCTTTCTTAGCGCGTCTGGCTTTAGCTTCACCAATAGACATATTACGATGCAATTCTTTAACCGCAACAATAGAACGACCAGCATTGGCTTCTAGCGTGCGTAAATGTCCCTGGTGATTAATAACATCTTCACGGACTTTCTTAAATTCTTGCGAATAAGGCTTGTTTTGTTCTATTTGCAAATCAATCCAGCTGGTATTGATTTCATTGCCTGGGAAGCTAGTAACAAAGGCTTGCCGAGGCATTTTACCTTTGTGTACACAAAGCCCCATAATCGCTTTTTCATGCACACGAATGTCTTCTAACATTTTGCGCATAGAAGAAACCAATTCTTCAAAAAGCCTTGGCACAATCTTAAAGCAGGCAAAAACATTCGCTAAATCTTGATAATGCTGTATGGTTTCAGGATGATCTAAGCCCAGCTTTTTCTCAGCCGCAATAACCTTTTCATAGGCTTCACGTAACTTGGTAAAATGCGCTGCGGCTAATTCAGGATCGGGGCCAGACTCTAACTCAGTCTCTTCACCAGACTCACCCTCTTCAGCGACGGCAACAACGACCTCATCATCCATATCTGCAGCCGTGGGAATAAATTCTGCCTCCACAATGGCCGGAATGTCTTCCTCGCTCTCATCGCTTTGAACAAAGCCGCTAATGATATCGCCAAGACGAATTTGATCGGCCAAGTACCTATCATACTCTTTAAGGATGTAGGCAATGTTGGGCGAATAAGCTGCCAACGCGCTCAATACTTGGCGCAAGCCCACTTCAATTCGTTTTGCAATTTCGATTTCGCCTTGACGGGTCAGGAGCTCTACTGTACCCATTTCCCGCATATACATTCTTACAGGATCGGTCGTGCGACCAAACTCACTGTCGGCGGAAGCAAAAGAAAGGGCCTCTACGGCATCGCGCGTAATCTCTTCATCATCAGCAACGGTATCAGAGAGGCTCAAGGCATCCTCATCTGGTGGCTCTTCATAAACATCAATCCCCATGTCATTTATCATGCTGATGATGTCTTCGACTTGCTCAGGATCCACGATGTGATAAGGCAGCAAATCGCTCACTTCGGCATAAGTGAGATACCCTTTTTCTTTCCCAGCTGCAATGAGATCTTGCAGTTGCGTTGCCTGCTGCTCTTGATCAATATAATTCATAATGGAGCTACCTTGGTCTGCAACTTAATACCTAAATCGTTATATTTATCTAATAAACCTACTATCGCGAGGTAACCGACAATTCTATCCATATTTTACATTTTAAGCTAGTGCTTTTTGTCAGTAACCATTCCGATAAATTCGTTGAGTTCCCCGTATTCCTGGGGCCAAATCATGGCCTCTCAATTATTTAGATTGTGAGCTAGCCAATTGATTCCCTCGATTGTAAAAATTCTTTTAAGGCCTTTTTCTCATCTTCAGAAAGTTCACTATTTTTAGCCTTTAGAATTAATTTTTCCATCTTTTGTTCCCGACCTACCACCTCTAAGCGCTTAAGTGCCCCTAAAAATTCGGCCTCAAAACCACCCTGGGGAAGCATATTAATTTTCGCTTCACACGCTTTTAATTGATTAAGTGTAAAACCTTTTTCTTCTAGTTGTGTCAACAACGCCTCTCTTTCAATCCTAGGCGTTTGCATTAGGAGAGTACTCATCGTTTGAAAAAGTTCAATGCCTGGTGTGCGTATATCGGTAAAATTATGGTGCTTATCATTTAATAGAGCGCATAAACTTGGTTCTTTAAGCAATAATGCACTTGCCATATACGCCGTTTCTAAGGGTTTAGGTGGTGGCGCAATATTAAGCTTGGTTTGCCCCTTTGGTGAATAAAAAGGACGAAAGGCCCTTTCGCCACGAACAACTTGCGGGGAGCTAGAAACGATAGTTGCTAATTGTTCATACATCATTTCTTTAAAAATACCAGGCGGTATGCTTTCAATTAAGGGGCGAGCCTTGCTGGCTAGACGAGCGCGACTATCTACGGAATTTGGAATAATGTTAGCGCTTAAGCTTGCAAAAAAGTACTCAGATAACGGCGTGCCATTTTTAACTAAGCCTAAAAAAGCATCAACACCATATTGGCGCACATAGGAATCTGGATCTTCGCCTTGGGGCAAAAACACAAATCGCACCTGACGGCCCTCGCTCAATAAACCCAAGACCAATTGCAACGCTTTCCATGCAGCGCCTTGCCCTGCTTTATCGCCATCAAAACAAAATACAACATCATTCACCATATGAAACAATGTTTGTAAATGGTGTTCGGTAATTGCCGTTCCCAGCGTTGCTACCGCGCCACTTATTCCCATCTGCGCTAGCGCAACTACATCCATATAGCCCTCTACAACTATTGCACTGTGCCATTTTTGCTTTGAGTGTAAAGCCTCATAGATGCCATATAAACAGTAACTTTTTTGAAACAACGTTGATTCTGGAGAGTTAAGGTATTTGGGTTGGCTTTTATCTAAAACGCGCGCACCAAAGCCAATGACCTCGCCTTTCTTATCACGAATAGGAAACATAATGCGCTCACGAAATCTATCGTATAACCGCCCCTCTTTATGACGAATAATCATGCCTGTTTCTTCCAGGATTTTAAGGGTGTCGCTATC
>CAZHSJ010000245.1:0-3649 GCA_964535225.1 Uncultured Candidatus Berkiella sp.
CGACGCCGTCGGTAGAGGAAACCAGAATAGGGTGGCGGTAGTTTTTAAGTGCTTTGAGATCGAAACAGCCGCCAAACCCCCCGATGCTCCCCATCACGCCTGCGCGGTGGGTAAGAGGGACGATTTTCTTTATTTTATCTACTAACTTATTTCCGGCATCGATATCAACGCCTGCTTGGCGGTAAGTAATTGCTTGGGACATGGTGTAACGCCTACAGTTAAGAGCCCTAAAAACCACAGGAGAGCATTCTAACAAAAAGTTAGCAATTTCAGCTAATTTTAATTACTTTCTAGGTGGTTGCTCATAATCAAATGCCCACTTACCGCGCTTTATGCGCGGTATCCAGGGATAAAGAACAAAGTAGCCTAGTAGCTGAACAAATACTTCTTCTTGGGTTATACTCAGCAGGACCCATATTATAAGGAAAAGGGAGTGTGTATGCTCAAAGTTAAGCGTCTTAGGCTTTTGATAAGCTTACTCTCCGTCCTTTGCTTTGCCCCCGCTTTTGCTACGGTTGTTCCGCACCTTTATGATGTTACCTTAACCGCCGAGTCACAATCCCAAGAAGAATGGCAAAAGCTGGTCAAACAAGGTTTAACTCAAGTTCTTGAAAAAATTAGTACTAGCCCCAACATGTCAACACATCCGCAAGTAAAGCAAGCCTTAGATCGCTCTGCAGAGTTTGTTGAACAATTTAGTTACGAAGGAAATCAGATCACCATCAAATATAGCCCCGAGATGGTAAATCAGTTAGTGCAAAGAATGGGGCAAGCAGTGTGGGGACAGCGTCGGCCCACGGTGGTGCTGTGGTTGGCCATAGAAGATAACCAACAACGTCGTTTAGTGGGTGTTGAAACCGATCCTTCTTTACAAAATTATTTAACAAATTTGGCAACCAAAAAAGGGATCCCTCTGGTTTTACCTTTAATGGATTTGGAAGATATGTCTGCCATCACGGTTACCGATGTGTGGGGACAATTTCCTTCCGTTTTACAACAAGCCTCTATGCGCTATGGGGCACAAACAATTTTGATTGGCCGGGTGATGCGCACCAGTAATGAAAAAGGCTTTGAAGCCAATTGGCAGTTAGTTGGAGGCGATACCCCTAACTGGAATAGCGCCGGGCAAACCTTGGAGGCGGTCTTAGATCAGGGGATGGAAGGGGTGAGCCGTTATCTAAAAACACAAGCCACTGTTCAAACGACTTCGCGCTTTGGGGTGAGCCGCGGCCAACCCTTTTTAATTGCGGTTGAAGGCATCACCTCCTCGCGTGATTTTACCAACGTGGAAGCGTATTTGAAAAAATTAGATCCCGTTAAAGAAGTTAATATACATCAACTCTTAGGCGCCATCGCTGTTTTTGAAATTACGCTTAAGAACGACATAGGACGACATGCTTTAGAGCAAACCCTAACGATGGATCAACACCTGATCCCTTCGCTTGCCAAGCACCATGATATTGCGAAAATTGAATCGAGTTATCGTTGGGTAGGCGTTGCCGCCGACATGAAGCCTGCTAGTGTGGTTGATCAAATGGACACGCCAGACACTTCCCCTTTATGGGAAGAAGGGGATGACTAATGACACCGTTACAACAATCTCTACTTTTTGTTGTTATTTTAGTGAGCGTTGCATTATTCGGGACGTTCATTTATCAGTTGGCGCCAATATTAACCCCATTTATGGTTGCGGCAGCCTTAGCCTATTTGACTGATCCCTTAGTGGAGTCTTTAACACTTAAATTAAAAATGCCTCGCGTGGTGGCTGTCACCATTGTTTTTATGGTTGTGTTATTGATAGTTGTTGTTGTCTTAGTATTTTTGGTGCCTGCACTTCAAAATCAGTTAATGGCTCTTGCGGCAAGAGTGCCACAATGGTTGGAATGGTTACAAAAAACACTGATCCCACAATTAAGCGCGTTGGGAATTACCGAGCAAGATCTTGGGTTTGATACGCTTAAAAAGGCCCTAAGTGAACACATGACTCAAGCAAGCGCGGCTGCTAAATGGGCTTGGAAAACCCTTTTTCATTCAGGGATGGCCATTATAGAAGGTTTCATGCATTTATTTATTATTTGCATTGCCACCTTTTATTTATTGCGAGATTGGCAAAAAATCGTTGTGGCAATTCATGCACTATTACCCAAAAAATATGCGCCCATGATCACCAAGGTTGTTTTAGAATGCGATACGGTTTTAGCCACGTTTGTGCGTGGTCAGCTTTCGGTAATGGCGACCTTAGGGGTGATTTATGGAGTAGGTCTAGCGCTGATTGGGGTAAATTATTCATTACTGCTTGGCATGCTGGCAGGGCTATTAAGCATTGTGCCTTATCTTGGTAGTATTGTTGGGCTTGGCAGCTCTTTAGCGGTGGCCTATTTTCAATTTCCCACCATTTGGCCCGTGGTGGGTGTGATCGTTTTATTTGGCGTAGGGAATATATTAGAAGGCATGGTAATAACCCCGTTGTTAATCGGCGATAAATTAGGCTTGCATCCTGTGGTGGTGATTTTCGCCGTACTGGCAGGTGGGCACTTATTAGGATTTGTGGGCGTGGTGCTTGCGCTACCCATTACGGCAATTTTGGTGGTGATTATTCGTGAACTCTTACATCGCCTTTCTGTGCCTGAACCAGCACCTGCCAAGGGGCAATAATGTCAGGTAAAGAGACTTTACATGCACAACAATTGCCGCTTGGAATAGGGTTACGGGATGATTGTACCCTTGACACTTTTTATGCCGGTGATAATGAGATTATCTTAAATCATCTGCGCTTAATAACGCACAACAAGGGTGAGCAATTTACCTATTTATGGGGCAAAATTGGCGTTGGACGAACCCACTTATTACAAGGTATTTGCAATGATGCCTCAAAATATGGTCTGGGGGCGGTGTACTTACCCTTAGCCGATTTAAGTCAAAATTCGCCCTTAATGTTACAGGGCTTGGAACGTCTGCACCTTATATGCATCGATGATATTGAGGTGATTTCTGGTGATTCATCCTGGGAAGAAGCGTTATTTCATTTATTCAATCGTATTAGAGCCCATAACCATCATTTAGTCGTGGCGGCAAACTGTGCGCCCGCCTTACTTGCTGTAAAACTTGCTGATTTAAAATCGCGTCTTGCCTGGGGGGTAACGTATCAAATTCAACCCTTAGACGATAATCAATTAGTTGCCGCCTTACAATTACGTGCCAAGCAACGTGGTCTTGAGCTTTCGCAAGAGGTGGGGTTATTTTTAATGCGCCGGGCGATGCGTGCAATGCCTCACTTATATGCACTTTTAGATAAATTAGACCAAGCCTCTTTGGCCGCGCAGCGCCGCTTAACCATTCCTTTTGTCAAATCGGTTCTGGATATTTAAAAAATTTATACACACTTAAACACCTACTTACCGCGCTTTATGCGCGGCACGTAGGAAGAAAGAGTAGTAGTTACAATAAAACCTACCATCTGTCCCTGGTCTTGGTGGTTCTATCTGAACCCCCGATTCCTAAGCTTGTAATAAGTCATTTGGCAAAATAAACTGCCTTCACCCTGGTCAACCAGGCCTGGTTAACAATTAATTAATATATGAGAGGTAATTATCATGTTGAATTGGATTTCTGAAAAAGCTAAGGCTGCTAAAGAATACGCTATGGAGCG
>CAZHSJ010000246.1:0-3634 GCA_964535225.1 Uncultured Candidatus Berkiella sp.
TAAGCTACGAAAATTAACGGCTCGTTCTCATGAACTTTATAAAGTGGAAAAAATTAAAAACCAATCTGTTAAACCAACTGTGCCAGCACCATAGCCTTGCCCGGTGGTATAAGTCCTAATTGAGTAACGGTTTAATTACATTTACGTTAAGGTGGAAAGTGATGGAAAAAGATAAAATTGACTATAGAAATTCGCTCTCTTTTATTTTATCAATTTTATCCTATCTGTTTCTTGTCCCCGGCGTCTACCTTTCCATGTTAACCATCAGAACAGATGAAGCCATAAAAGCGAGTATTGGTGAGCTTAAATTTAGCCAATATGACACCTCCAATTCTATTTTGAGTACAGTTAAAAATCTGTATGAAAGTGATTTTCAATTTGTTGCCGTTGCTATTTTTATTTTTTCGGTGATTGTTCCTGTGATAAAGGGTGCGTTACTTACCTACAGCTATTTTGCTAAAAATGCGCGTATTAAGCGTAAATTATATAAATGGATTACATCCATTGCGAAGTGGTCTATGTGCGATGTTTTTATTGTGGCTATTTTTCTTGCCTATCTGTCTTCTGGGGCAAGAGTGCATAATGAAACACATCAATTATCCGCATTCATCTTTTCGATTGATGTCCATGTTTATGTTAAAATGAAAGCGCAATTAGAAATGGGGTTTTATTGCTTTTTAAGCTATTGTTTACTTTCCTTAGCGGCACTACAACTTTATTGTTTACCAGAAGAATAGTAGCACTACCACGTTAGATAGGCCCCAAGTGCAGGTCATAATTATTTTGCTTTTGCCTGTGAGTATGATACATATTCAGGTTCTACCAAAAAATAATGCTAGTTAATTTACATAATATAATTTGCAAGTTCGTTATATGCGCCTTCAAACCACTAACCTATTTATGGGTGTTTTATGATAGATGGACCAGAGATTTTGCCACTTGATTTAAATAGACTAAACTCACTTTTATTCTTGGCCAAAGCGCATTTAAATGTCACGACACTTGGTTTAATGCGTTTATCTGTGTTTACAGATGCTTACAGAGTGATGGGTCAAGAGATCATTAAGGTAATTGATGCCGCCACGCCATTAGAATTACTCCACGAAAAAGTTAAACCCATTCTTGCTAAATATCCTAAAGAAAATGCCGATCTTTTTTGGAGCGAAATCATTAAATTTTGTTTTAAAAATGCGCAATTCTTTGAAAACAATTTAGCATTAGATGCGATGTTAAAACGTTTAAGACGCACAGTGATTCTTCAAGAGGAATTAAAATCACATATTATTGACTTTTTTAACTCTCAAAGTGCTGAAAAACAAGATAATGAATTTTATCGCGTTGTATTTAACTACAAGCGCTGTAGCAATAAGGTGGGCGATATTTTCTTGAGGTTTATTGGCCAACTCATTATTGATGGTGAAATTGAGGCAGCACAAGCTATCCATAATTTTTTACATATTGCACAAAAAGTAGCACAAAATAGAAGTGAAAGTGAATGTACTTATGTTGATTCAGCGGGCAAAAACACGCAAGAAGTAAGTAAAACACATGGTTTTGACGTGATAGGCACATCCGTAAGCCCCTGCTTATTACTAGGTCTTAAACTCAATGGCGTTCTTTGCCAAGAAGAGGGGTATGGTATGCATTTTATGAGAGCTGCAAGTTTTGTTATTTTACAAAATAGCTCTTTTGAAAAACCTTTTGATTTAAAAGATTACGAAAATGTGCATCAGCCAAGAGAGTTTATGATGGGGCAAGATGGAGCGAACAAAATGCAAAAAGGATTTGCATTACTTGCTGTTGCTGCAACCCCATTAGTTGAAAGCCTAAAGAAAAAAGTGTCCAGTTTAGAACTAAAGTTCGAAAACTTATCTTTGAAAGAAGGGGAGCAGACCAAGGTTATTAACCCGTTATTTCAACGAGAAAAACAAAAAGAATTTGCTCAAAGAAGAACAATGAGTTTGGTGCTTTCGCCCAGAAGAAAATCTGAAGAGGAAGCTGCTGAAAGCCCTAAGACACAAACCAAAGACAAAACCAAAAAAGGGGTGTTTGGTAAAAAGAAGCTTTAAATCAAAATCAGTGGAATAAAGGCGCCCCTTCCTTTCTTGTAACGCCTTCTTTTGCCTTAAGTGCAACCATGCTTATATTCCCATGAGTCGTTGTGGCAATGTTATCAAATAAAGGTGTGTGAGCTGCTTGCGTTTTGTTAAATACAATCGAGAGAATATCAAATTGCGAAGGCTCAATGAGCCCATGTTGGCTGAGTTTATGAAACAAAGTCTCAAATTGATTTAAGGTGAGCTTAAATTGCCAAACTAATTTTTCTTTATCAAAAAATTTTTTAGGCGTATCACATAGCTGTTGATAGTGTTTAATGTTTGGCTCAATGTTGATTAGCAATCTGTAGATGCTTGATTTGCAAACAGATAGAGTGACACTGTCTTGCGCTGGTTGATAATCAATATCAACATAATAATGACGTTCTTTTTTTATTTGTGCTTTCAAAATAAGCTCAGCATGCTCATCAGATAAAATGCGTTCAAAATAGCGTGCTTGTAAGGCAACAATATCAGGGTTAATAGCCTTAACAAGATGATCTAATTTACTGTAGCGTATGCCAATAAACTGAATAGGCGTAAAGGAGATTTTTTCTGCCAAAGCATCCTGCGCTTTTTGATCATTATAGCGTTTAATGGCGTCACGTACCCTTTCTAAATTACTTAATTTATCATCCCACATCACAATCACCTCAGGTAAGGTTTGTTCCTCTGTAAGACAACTCATTAAGCATTCTCCCTTATGGGCCCCGCCTGTTAAGATCATGCCATGAGTAAATAAGCCCTCTTTACTTTGTGATAAGGCCTTTTCTTTATTTTTGAATCGACCCTGATTAAAATCCAGTTCAAATTTTTGTAACTGTTGAAAGGTATTTTCAAGTAAATAGGAGCCTCTGCTTGTTAAAATCAAAGTATCAATTTCAGAGCTTTGAATATTTCTAATTAATGCTGGGGTGTCTTCTTCAACAACATAAACGTCATCGGAATGGATTTTTTTGATAATATTTAAATAACTTTGCAGCGTATTATCTTTGGCCTCTTGAGGCGTTTTTCCTTGGCTAATAAATTCATTATAATCAAAGTCATACCACTGATCAGTGCCTAGCGTATGCCTATAACTTAAAATAGTGTTATCAAGATCAAACAGTGCAAGGAGTTTTTTGAGACGCTTTTTATGTTTTTCGAGAAAGTAAATGCCATCTTTAAAGGAATCGGTTTCATATATTTTGGCATTATCGGTTTTTTCTAATAATTTCAAGGTGGTTGGCTTTGGCATGATCGCCTCAACTGTTATTACCAGAACCCTAATAACAGATATACAAAAAGTGAAAGTAAAATGCAATCACTTTATTTGTTGCGATGAAAAAGAGGATGGGGTGCATCAACTAAATATTCAAGCACGTGCTGTGCTGTGGTAAGCCCTTGCCAATAGGCTTCTTCAAAAATTGAAATTCCACTCATATCAGAATGAGCAAAAAATAAGCCTCCCTGTGCGCGTTTAAGGGCTCTACGTACCGTCCACCAAATCATATTGGGCGCGGGCCGGATCTTGGCATGTCCTAGCACACGAGCATCTA
>CAZHSJ010000247.1:0-3601 GCA_964535225.1 Uncultured Candidatus Berkiella sp.
GATAAGGTGTACAAGTTTATCTAATGCACCTTTATTATCTTCCACCACCTTCTTAGCAAGCTTCCCTTGATGAGTGCGCAAGGTGCTATTGGCTAACAATTTTTCAAGCTCAACCTCAAGGGCTTTATCATCTTGCACAATGGTTGCGCCTTTAGCCTCTGTTAACATATCGCTAATAGCCACAAAGTTAAATAAATGCGGACCGGTGAGTACAGGTAAACCCAATGCCGCAGGTTCAAGCAAATTATGACCGCCAATGGGCACAAAACTGCCCCCCACAAAAGCCACATCACTTGCGGCGTAAAACAAGGGCATTTCACCCATGGTGTCGCCAAGAAAGACATCGGTGTTTTCACTTAAGGGTTGCTTTTGGCTGCGACGAACCATGTGATAACCCCGATCAAGGCACAGTGCTGCCACTTTATTAAATCTGTCGGGATGCCTTGGTACTAAAAACAATAATAAAGCGGGGAAACGTTTTTTAAGATTGGTATACACACTCAGTATTTGGGTTTCTTCACCTTCATGGGTGCTTGCAGCTATCCACACTAAGCGGTTGGCCCCCATTTCTTTGCGTAACTCACTGCCAGCTTCGGTTAAATACGTTGGTAATTGCAGATCAAATTTAATATTGCCGGTTTCTACAATTTTTTCGTGAGTAACGCCAATATCTTCAAATCGTTTTGCATCCAAGGCGCTTTGCGCGGCGACGGTGGATATGGGTTTGACCATGGCACGCATCCATCGCCCTAACCACCCATAACGGCGTGCCGAAATGGGTGATAATCTGCCATTGGCAATTAACACGGGGAGATTTCTTTTGTAGCACGCATTTAATAAATTTGGCCACAATTCTGTTTCCATTAACACTAACAATTTTGGCTTAATCCGTTTAAAAAAGCGTGACAGCGCAAAGGGAAGATCATAAGGCAAGTAACAATGATAAATTTGTTTGCCTAAGAGATCTTTAAACGCCGCTTGCACGCGCTCTGATCCGGTTGGAGTGGTGGTGGTCATTAAAATGGGGGTATTGGGATAGTGTTGACGAATTCGATGAATGAGCGGGACGGCCGCTAAAGCTTCCCCCACCGACACGGCGTGCACCCATAGCACCTCTTCCAAGGGGGGCAAGGGGATATTCCCTAATCTTTCTGCCCAGCGACGTCGATACCCTTTAAATTTTAGGCTTCTAACCCATAAACGCAAAAAGACGTAGGGCAAGAGCAAGGTAAACAGCGCGCTATAGATCCAACGTAGTAATCGCCACAACATGGTTATTCCTCGTGCAAGGCGTTAAATTCGGCCCTTAGTTTACTTTGTTTGGGCCAAAAATCCGAGTCAGATTCTCATCTTTGCGCAGATCCGCTATCATTTGCCTATATTTTAAAGCAATAAATGATTTAGATGACAAAATTATCCGTTATCGTCGTTACCAAGAATGAAGCCCACAATATCAAGGACTGTCTTGAAAGTGTGCGCTTTGCCGATGAGATCATCATCTTTGACTCCGGATCAACGGATGGTACGCCTGAGATTTGTCGTCAATACACGAATAACGTGGTGATCACCGACGATTGGCCTGGCGATGGCCCACAAAAAAACCGCGCCATAGACAAGGCAAAAGGTGAATGGATCCTCTGTTTAGATGCCGATGAGCGTGTGAGCAGTGCCCTGGCGACAGAAATTCAAGCGCTTATTCATCAACAGCCCTCCCATAGCGCCTATGATGTTCCTTATCAATCCACCTATTGTGGCAAGCCTATTCGTTTTGGTGACTGGCGCGGGGAATCCCATGTTCGGTTATTTTTGCGCAAAAAAGCACGCTTTACCGAGGATATTGTGCATTGTCATTTAAAGGTAAATGGCAGCACGGGTAAATTGAAAAATATCATTCTTCATCACCCTTTCCATCACTTGGGTGCCATGATTCATAAAATGAACGATTACACCAACCAAAGTGCCAAAGCACTTTTCTTAAGAGGCACCAAATCTTCGTTGTTAAAAGCCTTGGGCCGAGGACTGTGGTCTTTTTTCCGTGGGTATCTTTTAAAAATGGGTTTTTTAGATGGCAAGGAAGGTTTTTTATTAGCGGTGAGCAATGCCCAAGGCACCTATTACCGTTATGTAAAATTGATGTATTTGTGGCAAACCCACAAAGAGGTGCGCGTTGAGTAACCGTATTCTCACGTTGATGTTTCATCGTGTTAATGATGTATCCCTTGGTTTTGAACCTGCGCGTTTTGCAAAATATCTGGATTATTTAGTAAACCATTTCCCGATTGTGTTACCGGGCGATAAATTGACAGAAAAAACCTCCATTTGTTTAACCTTTGATGATGCGTATTATGATTTTTACCATGATGTGTTTCCTTTGTTACAAAAACATCACGTAAAAGCCATTTTAGCGGTACCTGTGGGTTATGTTGTGGACGATACGAAAGTAAGCCCCCAAGAACGCTTAAGTGTTCCTTATGTGAAAGGCATGGAAGATCCCTCATTTTCCGCCAAAACCCCTTTTTGCACGTTTAAAGAATTAAAGGAAATGGCACACAGTGGCTTAGTGACTATCGCTTCCCATGGCTTTATGCACCAAAATCTTGCGCTAAGCACAGCAGATTTTAACAATGAGATTGTGCGCTCAAAGCAACTTTTACAAGCAAAAATTGGTACAGCTATTCCCCATTTTGTTTACCCTTATGGCCGCATGAGCCACACTGCGCACCAATTGGTTTGCCAAACCTATGACTTTGGCATTCGCATTGGCAGCGCCTTAAATGTAGGATGGGATTATTCTAAACGTTTTATTTATCGCATTAATGCCGATCCCTTATGGTTAAACCACCAGCCTATTAGCCGTGCGTTGTTAGCCAAACTTACTTGTAAATATTGGATAAATAGGATAAGAAACAAATAACCTACCAGCCACGGATGGCCGAATGATAATAATAAGAACTGCTTTTTTTCTTTGTGTAACCCTACTTTCCTTCTGCGCGCACGCTTTTACATTTCAAGCCAGTCTCTATGGCGATTTAGGCCTAAGCGAGCTTGATGGTTATGTTCAAATTCCGCAAGGTGGTTCAAATGGCTCGACCAGTTTAGGCCGACCCACATTAGATGAATTGCGTCTTAGGCACACTAATTTCTACACAGCGGGCACCATCCTTGGGCTAGGCAATTATGATCTGATGTTTAAGCTTAACCGTTATGCGCCGCGTGGCAGCGCCTTACTTAGCAGTACCTTGTTAACGCATGGTAAAACTATGCCTGCGGGAAGTATGTTGCAATCTTATCTTAAGTATGACTTATATGCCTTGGGGTTTGGACGGCGATTTAATTACCATGATGTTACGCTGTTACCTTATCTGCAATTTAATTTTCTCAAATTTCATTATGAATATGATGCTTACCCCATTAAAGGCGCGCGTAATTTTAATGTAACGGGTTTTAACTTAGGGGTGGCCCTTAACTATGCGTTTACGGATTCGGTCTCTTGCTATATCAACCTACTCCCCCCCTTTAGCGTTGCCAACTTTACGCAAGGACTTTTTGAAGTGGGGTTAAGTAGCAAAATGATGATGACCAAACATGTATTTTTAGCCCC
>CAZHSJ010000248.1:0-3601 GCA_964535225.1 Uncultured Candidatus Berkiella sp.
ACATCAATCACCTGCGTATGCACATTAGCGCCACGTGCCCGGCATTTACCTGCAACTTCTTCCAGGCGTTCAGTATTTCTCCCCTGCAGGTATAAAATCCTGCCACTGGCGGCATAGGCAAGGGCGAGGGCGGCGCCAAGGCCGCTGCTGGCGCCGGTGATCAGTATGTTTTTCGCCGTATTTTTAAGGATTTTCATAAAAACTTAATCAGTTTAATGCTATAATGTAAGTTTGGAAATTTAAATAACAAATAAAATAATAAAAAAGTAGGAATTCATGTCTGGGAAGAAGTCGGTTTGCGTTTTTTGTGGTGCATCTAACAGTGTTGATAAAAAATTTCTTGATGCGGGTGCGGAATTTGGAAAGTTGCTTGCGGCACGCGATATAACCCTGGTTTATGGCGGCGGCGATTGCGGGGTGATGGGGGCGGTTGCCAACTCGACCATGAAACATGGTGGCTATGCCATCGGCGTTTTCCCGCGCTCCCTGCGCAATATCGAAAACGAGCATAAATCACTCACGGAAATCACCATTGTCGATACGATGCATGAGCGCAAACAGAATATGTTTGAGCGTTCGGACGCGTTTATCGTTTTCCCCGGCGGCTTCGGCACGATGGATGAGATGTTCGAGATCATTACGTGGAAACAGCTGATGCTGCATAACAAGCCGATCGTGATTTTTAATTATCAGGGCTATTGGGACCCGCTGATCGCACTAATGAAGAATATAATCGAAAACAGCTTTGCCAAAACCGAAGTCGCCACCTATTACCACGTGGTCGACAAGCTCGAAGATATTATCGACGTGCTGGGGTATTAGCGCCCGCCGCCACCGGGAGCTGATTTTGCAGATCGATTTGGCTTATCGTTATTAAGATTTGGAATGAATGCGCCCGGAATTTGTTTGCCAATTTCGACAGCATTCTTTACTCCTTGCGTAGCAGCATCAAGCGTTTTTTCTCCAAAGCTCCTGTCATCTATCTCAACCCCAACTTTCGCCAGACCTTGAGCGGTTCCTTCAATTTCTAGCGCTGTGTTTATAGCGGATGCGTGTTTAGCCAATGCTGTATTGATTTCATCTATAAGAGTATTTTTGATTGTTTTATCATTCTTTGTATTAAATATCAAACCGGCTGCTGCCTTTTCACGGATGAAGTTTGCCACCCTGCCAACTTCTGTGTTTAGATTTTCATTGCCTCGTGAGTTCTCACCATGTTCAGGTAAAAGTGCATTGGTTATATCTTTTGGCAGATTTCCGGAATTAGGACTCTTCTTAATTATTGGCGTGACAATTTCTACAATGTCCTTAATCAATGAGCCTCTGGCTTCGGGTGCCATATCGTCAGGTTTTATCAAGTCTCCCAGTGCATGCGTCAAAACAGTTTTTAAATTCATCTTGCTTGTTCCATGTTCATTTTCTATCATTTTTTTCTCTGTATTTTTATTAGTTGGCATATACATAACTTACCCTAAAATTTGTAAAAATGTGTTAAAGTTTTATTACAATGTAAATAAATGCAGTTTGCCACATTGATTAAATATAGTTAATGCATTGATTAATAAATGAAATCTATCAACTAGGATAGTCCCATTTGTTGTGAACCATGTTGTGGCTTGGCGGCAGCAAGATATGTGGCATTAGCGTTACTGAGTCCGGCCTTTGCAAGCTCCTTGCCTTCACTTCTTGCTACATCATCCAACTTAGATGCATTAATCAAATTTTGTTTATTGCTCGTAATTGCTGCCTGCAATTTATCTTCTAATATTTTTTTTATATCCTTATCATTAATCTCCACAACCCCGCCAGTAGCGCGAGTAATCTTATCAGCATAGGCACGCATTATATTTGCAGAGTCATTGGCAAGAGTGTCTGTCCCGGCAAATAATTTTGTTAAGATCTCACCGGTTAATTTTACTGGTTTGTCAAATACATTTTTATTTTCATTACCAACTACTGCAGCTTTAGTTTCAGGTGCGGTTGCAGCTGCAGTTAAAAAATTGGTAAATTTTTCCACGGCGTTATCCCTATTATCAAGATTTTTAGGTAACGTATTGTCAGCAATTCTTCTGATTTCTTCTTTTAATTTGCTTTTAACAATTATGGGTTTAGTAGTTTCCGCAGGGGGAGTTAGAGCCACTTGGGGAGTCGTTGGTTCATGCACTGCATGTGTTGTAGAAGCAGGTAGAGTAGGTGCCGGTGGCTTTACAGGTTCTGCATCCTTATGAGCTGTAACTACAGGTGGGGTGGCTGATTTTTTCCCATTTCCTTTGGGGTGTTCGGTAGCGCCTTTACCATTTTCTTTCTTTGTCTTGCCTAATTTTTCTTCTTGATTATTCGACTTATCATTTTCATTATGTGCAACATTTTTATCCTTGCCATGATTGGTTTGGGCAGAAGCAAGATATTGCTTATTAGGTTGAGGATTATTAATTGAGTTTTCTATTTGTTGAACTATCTGCAAGGCTTCTTTACTTAAACCTGTATTTTCTGTAGTTAAAGCATGATAATTAGCTGCTATGACAGTTGATGGCTCCAGGGTGGTTGCTTGTTGTTGCATAGGTTTTTGATTATGCTTTGCTTTAGATTGGGGGGCTGGCGTATGGTGTTGACCTTGCGGAGTAGCATTAGCATTTTTATAATTACCAGCATCTGATCGAATTTCCGGGGTGCTATCTTTAGATGCGGCAACATGGGGAGGCTGATTTGATTGAGCCTGTGTATTTTGAGCAGCCGTTGCCTTATTGAAAGCAATTAAGGCTTCCTCAGGGTTAGACTCCGCAAATGTATTCTGTGTGGCTTTTCCGGCATTCTGGACAGCAATTAAGGTTGCGCCAAGATTAGATGATGGACTTATTATGGCTTCTCCGACATTATGGACAGCAATTAAGGCAGCAGCAGATGCAGTACCTTTTAAAGCCTCAATTTTTAAAGTCTCAATACTAGATTTCTCCTGATTAGAGGAAGGTTTTACTTGATCAGTTTCAGAGGTGGTAGTCCCTTCTTTTTTTGGCGATACTGGCTCATTTTTTTGCGTATCTCCACCCCCTTTACCTGGTTCTATAGGAGGCTCTGATGGTGTTTTCTTTGCAGGTGTCTCAGCAGGAGAGCCACTATTTGGTATATCCTCAAGCCTTTCCGTTTTTGCCTTCGGATCCGGATGTTCTGCTTTTTTTAAAACTGTGAGACGAACATTTTCTGAAACTTCCTGTATAGTTTTTGGGTCTTCATTGATTGCCCTTAATTTTTCATCAGTAGATTTTACAATTTTATCGGCACTCAGATTGGCCATTATTGAGAAAAGATTGTCCTGAAAGCCTCCTCCTATCCATTGGACAAGAGCAAAAAGGAAGGTCATTATCTTACTTCCAATCCCACTATTCTCTTCAACACCTTCACTTACAGCTTTTGCTATATTTGAGCTTCTTTTGGCATCCGGAATTCTTTCTCCTAAAGTATCAGCCCCAATTTTTTCTGTGACTTCTTTATGTTTTTCTGGATCAATAGCTTTAAGAAGCTTCAGCTTGGTATCAATTTTTTCAATGGTTACGACAGCTTTATTCCCATCTTCATCCTCAACAAATTTTTCTTCTTTATCTTT
>CAZHSJ010000249.1:0-3600 GCA_964535225.1 Uncultured Candidatus Berkiella sp.
TCCTTGGCAGGGAAATTAGATACACTCATTATTGATACAGCAGCGGGGATCTCTGATTCAGTCGTGAGATTTTTACTTGCGTGTCATGAAATTTTAGTGGTGGTGTGTGATGAGCCCGCGTCAATTATGGACGCTTACGCGCTTATCAAGGTTTTACATTTAACATATGGCATTGATCGCTTCCGTATCGTTGTGAATATGTCTAGTAGTTTGTATGAAGCAAAAAAATTATTTGCTAAGCTAACTAATGTGGCAGACAAATATTTAAATGTGGTATTGCACTTTTTAGGGTGGATACCGGAGGATGAATTGGTACGGAAAGCTATCAAACAACAATGTGCAGTCGTTGAAGCATATCCAAGTTGTAAAGCCTCTGAATGTTTTGCGCAGTTAGCAAAAAATGTATCAGAGCTTGCCTTGCCAAAAGGCGATAGCGGACATGTGCAATTCTTTATTGAGCAAATGATTAAATCTCACCTAGTCGTTCAATAGAGGTAAAGCATGAATGGAGCAGCCCTTTACAAATCTGTACAACTCGATGCAGATGATACTTTCATCAAGGAATATGCTCCTTTAGTGAAGCGCATAGCCCATCACCTCCTGGCGCGCCTGCCTGCCATCATCCAAGCAGATGATTTAATTCAAGCCGGCATGATAGGCCTAATCGAGGCTGCCCGAAATTTTGATGAAACGAAAGGGGCCACGTTTATTACCTACGCGGGGATCAGGATCCGCGGTGCCATGTTAGATGAAATTCGAAAAGGGGATTGGGCTCCTCGTTCCGTTCATAAAAATACCCGCCGCGTTGCAGCAGCCATGCGTGAAATTGAAAATGCAACAGGTCGTGATGCCAGAGATGTGGATGTGGCTCAAACCTTAGGCGTATCCTTGGATGAGTACCATCAAATATTACAGGACTCTAACAGCTCTAAAATCTTTGCCTTTGAAGACTTAGGCGTTAGTGAGGAAGCAATCGATTGTCCCACCACAAATCCCATTACAGGGCCTCTGGAAGGCATTCAACGGGATGATTTTAAACAAAAGCTCGGTGTTGAAATCGCCAAACTCCCAGAGCGCGAGAAATTAGTGTTAGCGCTTTATTACGATGAAGAGCTTAACCTGCGTGAAGTTGGTGAAGTCCTAGGGGTGAGTGAATCGCGTATAAGCCAAATACACTCTCAAGCCATGTTGCGGCTTAAGTCTCGCTTGGTCAATTGGAAATAACACTGATCTGCTATGCTTAAGTGAGGTAAGGAAAAAAGGGGGGCACCCTATGACATTGGAATTGTTACTTATCGGCTGTTTAGCCATCAATATCGTTACGCTAACGATTTCCTTTTATACCTTAAGACGCTATCAAAAAATTGTTAAGCTCAGTAACCTTATTTATGATCAGCTCATTATCACTCGCACCTTCCCGGATGAAAAACCGCATGAGGCCATCGATTTTAACAGTCAATTGATGAACAATTTAAAAAAAGCAGAGGGTACCCTTGAAAATATAACCTCTGTGAATGATCCTTTGCTTGCAAAAGTGCAAGCCTTAGATGAGAAAACTCACAAAGGCGTCACAAAGGCAGAGTCACACTTAGTGAAAGTTTTGCAAGCGAAATATTCTCTAAACGACGATCAAGATCCCCAGCCGGCAGGTAACTAAATCAAAGGCAGTTCTCTTGACAATTAGTTATTATAAAAACAAAATGGCGCCAATTGATATTGGAGGTAACAATGAAACGTGGCGCAGCTCCCAATCAGCAAAATACGAGTTCCTTTTCTGCCCCCACGGGCTTATCAGCACCTATACCGGTTCCCGCAACCAATCCAAGACGAAGGAACCAGGAATACACTAGCGCATTTCCAAGCAGGCTTGAGTGGGCAGATGTGGTTAATCCTGACTTAATTGATCAGGTTAAAGCTGAAGAAGAGTATGTTGTGGCACACCCCTCTTTTGACTTAGCGAAACAGTACGGGTTGATAAGAGCAGAACAAACACCTGCGACTTATGTTCAACGAGAGGACAATTGGCACCGTGTAAAAAGGGAGCAACCCAAAAATAAGGCTACGCAAACGGAAGAGGATTTATCACAAGAGGGTGAAGACAGCTCGACTGGTTATGATGATGTGGTCGAATTATTTGAAGATACCACCTTGACCGAGGGCCCAAAACATGCAGGTGACAACAATAATAATAGGGCGCCAAAACCGGCCTTTACCCCCGGTTTTTCTGCTACAAAAACCGTTTCATTTTCAGCGCCCACGGTAATGCAAATGCCAATCAAAAAAGCAGAATTTAAAAAAAAGTAAAATAGTGTTCTTAAGGGGCGCTATTTCTTTCATCGATGAATACTAGACATAACTTTTTTGCGATTTTTGAAACCATTTTAAAAGGAATTTATCAACAAATAACGAAAGTCCATTTGCAATTTTATCCGCTAATTTTTGCTTTACTTCAAAGCTCACTTCAAACAGCTGCATCGTTTTGGCTTTGTTAACAATAAAATCATCGCTGGTTTGAATATCATCGATTAGTTTTAAGTCAATCGCTTGTAAGGCGTGCCAATGCTCGCCGGTAGCCACTTGATTAATATCCACTTGCGCGCGATGGTGGGTGATATAATCTTTAAACAAACCATGGGTTTGTTCAATTTCTTCTTGAAATTTTTCCCGTGCTTTTGCTGTGTTTTCCCCAAACATGGTGAGCGTGCGTTTAAATTCACCGGCGGTATGCAATTCATAATCGATGTTGTGCTTTTCTAATAGACGATGAAAATTGGGTAATTGCGCCACAACGCCGATGGAGCCTACGATGGCAAAAGGGGCGGCAATAATGCGATTGGCCACACACGCCATTAAATAGCCCCCACTGGCAGCCACTTTATCAATGGCAGCGGTCACATGGAGGTTTTTCTGGCGCAACCTGTCAAGCTGCGATGCGGCTAAACCATAGCTATGAACAAACCCACCAGAACTATCTAAGATAATTAATACTTCATCAGAAGGGGAGGCCACTTCAATAATGGCGGTAATCACTTCGCGTAATTCTTCTACTTCACTGGCGCGGATATCCCCTTCAAAGCGCGCAACAAACAAGCGCTTGTTTTCTTCTTTTTCTTTTTTTTCATTTTTTTCTTTGGCTTTTTGCGCTTTGTGCCACTTTTTTAAAGCCTGCTTCGAAAGCGTTTCAGTTTGCATGTAATCACGTATTTCATCTAGCTTTTCATTGATAGGGTTAATAACTAACGTCCCTTCATCCACTTTCATTTTGGACTTTAACGCGATGGCGACTATGGCTGAGAAGGTAATAATGATCCCCAAAACCAAAGTTAGTGTTTTGGCTAAGAAAAGACCATAGTGATATAAAAATTCCATCATTGCGCTACACCTTATCTTTTTAGGCTAGTAATATAGCAATCATTTGCTCTAGACGATTGCTTATATTAAAGGAAAGTGACAGTATTCATCCATCTTTGTACCTTAAGATTTTCACATGTTACTAGAAGCAAACAATATAGGTTGTATCCGAGGTGATCAATATTTGTTTAGAAACCTAAATTTTAGGGTTGGTTTAGGTGAACTTCTTAGCATTCAAGGGCAAAATGG